>JACJNW010000042.1 GCA_014695195.1 Cyanobacteria bacterium FACHB-DQ100
TGCATCGTAAGACCTTGTGCTACTCGAAGTCAGTGGAGATGCTCAGTCATTCGATTCGCTTGTTACTGCACTACCTCAAATTTCGAGATGTGCCCATTCCAGTCTAATTCATCCTCTCATTCAGCAATGCCCGTTATTTTAGTTTATTAATCAGCATACTCTTGGGAATTATAGTTCTGGGTGTATCAATAAGTCTTTTTACTTTAGCAAGGACAAAAGAGCAGAAAATTAATACGGTTGTCGCAGAAGAAGTCAAAGCACAAACAGTTGCTCTTAGGAAAGAACAAGAAGAAGCCTTAAGAGCGTTTCAAGAAGCTCGGCAAAGGAAGCAGTCTGCTGAACTTGAACAGAGATTAGCTGAGGAACAACTGAAGGAAGCTAGGGCAGAAGTTCAGGTAGCCTTAACTAAATTGGAGGGTGCCAAGATAGAACAACAAGCGATTCAACAAACCCTTCTTCTTGCTCAAGAGAGAGAGAAGGTTGCTCAAACTCAAACACGACAGGCACAGGCTAAGGCAGTAAAGCAGGTAACAATTGCAGAGATGCAGGTAACAATCGCAAAAGAGAAAGTAGCTGACGCAGAACAGCAGTTGTTACAAATTAAAAAGGAGATAGAAGCAATTCAAAAGCTTCAAGTCACGAAGATTGCCTATAGTCCTGAAGGAAAACTTATTTCGAGTGTAGGCATAGATGGAACGGCTCGTTTATGGGATCAACAAGGAAATTTGATCACCGAGTTACGAAGCGCCGAGGGGAAAATCATTAGTATGGCGTTCAGCCCTGATGCAAAGCTTGTTGCAACTGCAGGAACAGATGGATCGGCACGCTTGTGGAATCAACAAGGAAGACAGGTACTAGCTCTTAAGGGTCACGAAGCAGAAGTTACTGGAGTTGCATTCAGTCCAGATGGACGTACGATCGTAACAGCTAGTCGAGATAAAACTGTTCGGTTGTGGACCTATCAAGGTAAGTTATTAAACATTCTGCGGGGCCATCAAGCAGGAATTAGTAGTATTATCTTTAGCCCTGATGGCCAATACATTTGCTCTGCTAGTGAAGATGGTTCAATTAAGCTTTGGAATATTCAAGGAGAAGAAATGTTTTATCAGCACTCAAACTAAAAACACCTGTCAGCTTTGGTTTGAGTTTGCTTAACTAAAGGTAAAAATTATGGCCTCCACCCTACTCGTATACCAGGATCAGACTTTCTACAATCGCACCTCTTCTTCAGGCATCTAAAATTCGAGATAGGATACAGGCAAACTTTGTAGAGGTTTAAGTTTTTCTGAGCCTGTCTCTTGAAGAGTTCGATGCCATTATTGCCAAAATTGCCGTAGGAGAAGCTGATCAAGCAGAGATTAGTGCTCTGCGATGTGCCCTGGCTGCGAATGAGCTATCAAACCAACACTTGGGAAAGTACAACATCAATATTAGGCAGGGTCAGAATGTCCGGATTGGTGACAACCTCTACTTTCCAGAACTGACTGATGAGGCAATTCAAGCGATCTTTCACCACATCTTTCGAAAACTGCAATCCACTGTTCAACCTGATTCATCTCCTACCAAGTCTGTTGATGAACTGGTGCAAGAAGTGCGATCGCGCTCTGAAATTGAATTGACTCTTTCAGGAAATGCAGTGTTTAGAAGTAGCTTTGGGCAAGGCTTTCAAAAATTGTTCAACCGTTTTATTACAAAAGTGGGTTGGACAATCGTCGAAAATGGAGCAAATTGTCCAACTATTTTTTTGCAGTATTCAAAATCTGAACGAAGAGATCGACATTACAGGCGATGAAATTGTCCAACTGCTTTATTACTCGACACCAATAAGAAGGGGATTGTACGAGAGCTATTTGGAGATGAGGCGGCGATCGCGGTTGTTGATCTACCCAGTAATCTTGGTCGTCTTGCCTCGGCATTACCACCTGGTAGCCAATATACGGTTGAACGTCTAATCAATAACCATACGCTCCTTCCATTCTTCGCGCCTTTCCTGCATCCCGAACAGGCTCAACAACTTTGGGCTGATATGGGAGGGGCACGAGGACCTGCAATTAAAATGCGGTCTGGCATCATGGCAAGTACGGTTCAACCTCCAGAGTGGCTCAGGTTTTGTCCCCTTTGTGTACAGGAAGATACACAGAACTTTGGAGAGTGCTACTGGCATCGTCTTCACCAACTACCGGGAGTCGAGGTTTGCCCTGACCACAACGTTCGTCTGCTCGATAGCGAAGTTCGGGTTCAGAATCCTCAAATTCGTCATGAGTTTGTTTCAGCAGAGCAGAGAATTCAACTGCCTCAGTCACGCTCTTTCAGCCTGTTGAACTCTCACCATAGAATCCTACTGAAGATAGCTCAGGATGCCACTTGGCTGTTACAACAGACAGCCTCCCCACCTGGACTAGATATTCTATTGAAACGGTATCGTCAGCTTCTTACGGAGCAGGGTCTTGCTACCTATAGCGGTAGAGTACGAGTGAGCGAAGTACTCAGGGATTTTCGTCAGTTCTATCCAAATAATCTTCTACAAAGCCTTCAGTGCGGAATTGATTCTGAAAGTCAGCATAGCTGGCTATTTCGGCTAGTACGATCGCCGAAGGGCTCTCAGCACCCCCTACGTCACCTGTTGCTCATGCAATTTCTTGGGCATACGGCTGAGTCTTTTTTCCAGCTTCCCCATCAGTTCAAGCCTTTCGGTGAAGGACCCTGGATGTGTTTAAATAGGGTGGCTGACCACTTTCAGCAAAATGTGATTTATAGATGTGAAATTACATATAGCCGAGAGAATGGTAAACCAATAGGTACGTTCAGATGCTCCTGTGGATTTACCTATGCTCGCACTGGACCAGACAAATCCGAGGAAGATCAATTCCGAATTAGTAAAATTCGAGCATTTGGCCCGATTTGGGAGCAAGTATTAAAGGCGTTGTGGCAGGATTCGTCAATTAGTTTACGCGGGATTGCTCGTCAACTGGGAGTAGATGCCGCTACAGTTAAACTTCATGCAGCAGCGCTAGAGCTGAAGTTTCCCCGTCAGGCGAAACGACAAAGCAATCGAATGAAAAGAAGGTTGTCTGACGCTCAAACTAGGGAAACAGTCTCTCCGAAGTTGCCTTTCAAAAGCTACCGAACAGAATGGTTAATCATAAGAACAGAACATCCTGATGCAGGACGTTCTGCGCTCAGGAAGCAGTTTCGGCGAGTTTACACGTGGCTGCAACGGAATGATTCGGAGTGGCTAGAAGCTCATCTGCCTCCACGTCTGCAAAAAACTATTCCAGTTATCCGGGTCGATTGGGAAAATCGAGATGCTGAACTGGCTGAAGCCGTTGAAGTGGCAGTTCGTCATCTGCAAGAAAAACTAGGAAAGCCCAAGCGGATTACAATCGCAGCAATTGCACGTGAGCTAGGACAGCTTGCCGTAATCCAGAAACATTTGCATAAACTCCCTTTAACTGCACAGATTCTAAATCAAAAAACTGAGACGAGAGAGGCATTTGCTTTGAGACGAATTGAATGGGTTCGGGAATGCTATGAGAAAGAGCAAATCTGCCTACAAAGATGGCAAGTGGGTCGTCGAGCCGGTTTGAGACCGGATGTCGAAGCCCTGCCAGCGGTTCAGGATGCTCTGACAGCAGTAGTAGAGAACCTGTATCAAAAGCAAGCGTCAGCATGGGGACATTTAAGGACTGGACGTTTCAATCAGGAGAAAAAGTTGCGTTCTGGTGGATGAGGTCGCCTCGTCTTGATCCAGTCAATCGCTCATGGATAGCCACTGCTATTTTTCGTCGCTTATCAGGAGAGTGTCAGGAAATAGACTTTCCGTGGAGGGAGTTTTGGCGAACTCGCCAAGGCTGGATCTATCGAGATGGACGAATTAACACATGGCTTCAAGATCTTACACAATTTAGGATCGAGCGTCGGAAAATTAAACTTGCTGAAGCACCAAAGACGATACTACTGAGTGCTCAAGAGGCTTTGGATACTAATCATAATTTGATTCAAGGGGCTAAGAATTTATCCGAATTTTGTATCGAGTTACGAGTTGACCAGCTAGTTTTGGTGATTCCAGTGCTTGTTCTGATCCGGAGCTTGACACCCAGTAGACACTTAGCTTTTGGAATACTGGAACCAAATTATCCAGAACGAATCATGACGGGGTGGGAAGTTGAAAAGGATACACTTTATCTCAACTTCTCAGATGAGGTTCCTCATTCCTCACGTACAAAACCATTTGTTAAAACGATTGCAGAACTTCTTTATGACACTTTATTTAGAAGAATTTGGGATAGTGTTTATCGCAATCGGATTCTAGATCGCGCAAATATCACTTTTTGAGTTGGGGAGTTGAAATTCCACTCAAAATGGAATTTCCAGAGTGCTCAGCCCTAGTTGTTCAGGGTGTACGTTATAGATCGGTCGAGTTTATCGATGAATTAATTTACACAGAGAGATTCCTGGTGCAGGATATATTGCTTCAACGCAAGACTGTATCTCTACCATTTATGCAGATAGAAGTAAGGCATCCTAAATTGAGCAGTGTCAGAATTTACAAGTATTAAGTAATCCGAGTCTCTAATGAAGGCGCATCGATCATTTAAGATAATCGCTAGCGATTATCGAACTCTAGTTAACTATCTCAACGATCGCTTTCACTAATTTCTCCGGATCTACAGGTTTAGAAATATGCCGCTGAAATCCAGAAGAAAGTGCCTGCTGACGATCGTACTCTCCAGCATAGGCAGTCAGAGCGATTGCTGGTATCCCTCCTCCTGCTTCGGGAGATCGTTCTCGAATCTGTCGCATCAGTGCATAGCCATCCATTTCCGGCATCCCAATATCCGAGAGTAAAACATCAGGAACAGAGTGAGCCAGCGTTAACAATGCGTCTGCTGCGGAACTGGCAACTGTTACCTGAGCACCATGCTGCTCTAGGATGAATTCTGCCAAATCGCGCATGTCAGCTTCATCGTCCACAACGAGAATGTGCAGCCCGGTTAAATCCTCAATTTGAATTCGCGATTCTCTGGTTGTAGAGCTTTCTGTTGCAACAGTGGCAATGGGTAAGCGAACGGTGAATGTTGCTCCCAATCCTTCTCCTGGACTGTCTGCCTGAATTGTTCCACCATGCAGTTCCACAATTTGACGCGCGATCGCAAGTCCTAATCCCAATCCCCCAAACTGACGAGTCGTGCTGCTATCCGCTTGGCGGAAGTATTCAAACACATGGGGTAGAAAGTCTGAATGGATGCCTCTGCCTGTGTCAATCACCTGAATGTGAACGTGCTGGTCGAACTCCTCCATCCCAATGATGACTTGTCCTTCATTCGGTGTGAATTTGATTGCATTTGAGAGTAGATTCCACAGAACTTGTTGCAATCGATTAGCATCTCCCAATATAGATTTCGGGTATTCTTGCAACCGAGTTTGAATCTGAATCGATTTGGCAGAAGCCGCAAGTTGTACGGTTTCGATCGCGCTGTGAATGACAGTGATTAAGTTGACTGGCACAATGTTGAAACTGAGTTTTCCTCGTAACATCCGAGAGATATCTAGCAAGTCTTCAATGAGCTGTGCCTGCAGTTTGGCGTTCCGTTCAATAGTTGCTAATGCTTGATCGACCTTATCAGGTTTTAGCTGTCCGGCTCGTAGAATTTTTGTCCAGCCCAAAATCGGATTAAGGGGCGATCGTAGTTCGTGAGAGAGCACGGCTAAAAACTCATCTTTCACCCGGTTTGCTTGTTCTGCTTCGGTTCTTGAAGTGCGTTCTGCCTCATACAACTGGGCACGGGAAATGGCTTGGGCACACTGACGACTGAGGGCAAGAATAAACTCACGATCCTCCTGGCTCAACTGCTTGAACTCCTTAAAGCTCAGCAACATTCCACCGATTGACTTGCCTTCCACCACCAAAGGAAGTGCCATCCAGGATTGAAAATCATACCGACTGTAAATCTCAGCGAGATGGGGATAGCGAGCAATGCGCTCTAACAACGTTTCTACCCAAACTGGCTGCGCGGTTCGGACGGCTTCTGCTAGGGGAACATCTGTGTTGATCGAAAACTTGCGCCAAGACTTTACTAAGTCTGCTTGATAGCCGAGCGATTTCACAATCTCAAGTTCTGTCCTATCCTTACTCACTAGAACTACCAGTGCTGCCGCTGCTTTTAGGACTGCCATACTCTGTTCGACGATAACCTCTATCACTTGTTCAGGTGTGAGGGATTCTGAAAGTGCGGCTGTCACCTCTTGTAGACGGGCAATACGATCAGCGGCTGAAAGTGCGTCCTGCTTTGCCTGCTGAGCCATGTGGTAAAGACGAGCATTATCAATTGCGATCGCTGCACGACGCGCTAAATCTTTAGCTAGATCCAGATCTTCCATACTGTACTGGCGATTTGATTCGGCAAAAACAAAGGAAAGGCTGCCAAGCACTCGTCCACGAGCTTGCAACGGCGTTATAATGCAAGACTTCAAGCCTAATTCTCGTATGATTTTCAAATAGTCAGGAATTGGGACACTCGCTGCAAGTTGCTCATCCGTAATCTCAATCGCAATTTCACTTTGCCCAGTTTTCATCACTTGAGAGATACCATACCCATCTTCCAAGTGCCTCGGAAAGCGCTTTGCTACCTCCCATGCAAACTTAACCTTATCAGGATCAGCATGAGCAACTGCAACGCGGCTAATAGAACCGTCATGATTTAATAAATCAACACCACACCAATCTGCGAAACAAGGAACAGCTAGGCGTGCGACACTCTGGAGCGTTTGTTCATAATCTAGCGATGATGCCAGGAGTGTGCTGGCTTCCGCGAGAAAGGTTGATCGTCGCAAATCTGCTTCTGCCTCTAAACGGGCAGTTTGCTCCTGTATCTGCCGCCGCAACAATTGAACTCGTTCGATTTCTATTTGCTTGCGTTCTGTAATTTCCTTATTAATTCCAATGAGAAACAGAGGATTCCCTGCTTTGTCATACACCGTTTTGGCTGTAGTTTCGATCGGGACTTCTGAGCCATCCTTTCGCAAACAGGGAATTTCACCATGAAATTCGCCAGTTTCTTGAATCGACTGCATCATTTGAGCGGTCATTGCCGCTTTAACATCGGGGCGGTGAACGAAACTGACAGGCTGACCAACCGCCTCCGCAGCCGTATAGCCAAAAATCTGCTCCGCATTCCCGAGCCAGCGTTGAATCTTTCCCTCCAAGTCAGTTAATAGAATTGCGTCAGGCATTTGTTGTAGAGCAATCTCCGAAATCAGACGCTCTGCCTCAGCTTCTTTGAGATCGGTGATATCGAAAAAGGAACAAACCACTGCATAAGGAGTTGCATCATTGGCTTGAAATAGCGGACGGGTATTGATCGAAATCCAGGTCAGTGTGCCATTAGGCTTGCGAATTCCCATGATTACGTTAGACTGAGGCTCTCCAGTTCGCAGCGTGATCATCGCTGGATGCAGTTCCCCGGGAAACGGAGAACCATCTTCATAGATCGCACACCAGCGCGGATCAAGAGAGGAACGCCCCATCATTTGATCGGCAGTTAGACCTAAGATTCTTTCAGCGCTGGCATTGCAGGTCGTGATCCTACCGTCCCTGTGCTGAAACACGATTCCTTCGGCTGCTGTTTCAATTACCAAACGATAGCGTTCTTCTGATTCTCGCAGAATCGCATCTGCTTGCTTACGCTCTGTAATGTCGCTGATGGCAGCAATTACATTGGTTATGCTTCCTTCTGCATTGAGCAATGGAGAAGCGTTGATCGATAAGATAATTTTCGTGCCATCGGAATGAGCGATCGCGTGTTCAACTTGATAAATCGGCTTCCCGGTTTGCATCACCTGCACAAACGGCAAATCTTCTTCGGGAAAGGGTTGTCCATCTACCGTTGTAATTGACCAAGACAAGTCATTGTACGTCCGTTCAGTCAGGTTACTACGAGTGAGTCTTAAAATCTGTTCTGCGGTGGGATTGGCACTAACAATCTGTCCCATCTGGTCAAGAATGACAATTCCATCTGGAATCGTCTGAAAAATGCTAGTTAATTGAGCTTCCCTTTCCCGTAAAGCCTTTTCAATCTGTTCCTTTCGCAAGGTCACTTCGATTTCCTTGCGTTCAGTAATGTCCTGGAAATAAGCAAAAACATTTCCTGTAGCAGGCAGGAGGCGTACTGCAAGCCAACGATTCAACACCGCATAAAATGCTTCAAATTCAACAGCCTGTTGCTCGACTATCGGCTGGTGGAAGTGCTGATGGAGTGGAGAAAGGGCATCAACCCGAAAAACATCCCACACCGTTTTACCGAGCAGGTGGGAGCGTTCAACTCCCAATATCTGTTCTGCTTTGCGGTTGAGATAGGTGCAGCACCCCATTGAGTCCAGCACAAAAAATGCCTCTATCATGTTCTCCACAACGACAGCAAATTGTGCCTCAGCCATCTGAAGTGGCATCTGTGCTAATGATGCCAGAGGCTGGGGAAGATCGCCGTTTAGATTAGCCGAGTTGAGTTCCATGAGTGCTTCTATCGATTCAATACAAGAAATTATTTAACTAACGACTAAGCTGGCGATCGCTAAAATGAGATGATCCGGTTCAATCGGTTTCGAGAGATGCTTTTGAAACCCGGCAGCGAGAGCCTGTTGCTGATTTATTTCTCCAGCAAAAGCAGTGAGCGCGATCGCTGGGATAGATCCGCCCTGCTCTGGCGGCAAGGCTCGAATCTGACGAATCAGCATATACCCATCGGTGTCTGGCATTCCAATATCACTGAGTAAGAGACTGGCTTGAGACTGCATTAATGTTGCCAATGCTTCAGTTGCTGAGGCAGTTATTATAACCCTCGCGCCTGCTTGCTCTAGGACAAAGGCAACAAACTCACGAGTGTCCACGTCGTCATCCACAACCAGAATCTGAAGCCCGTTAAGCTTGTTAGATTCTAAGAGTTGAATCTCTTCATTCACTATGGATTGCGTAGACATCAGCGGGAGTCTCACCGTAAAAGTTGCGCCTAGCCCTTCCCCTGGACTTTCTGCTTGAACCGTGCCCCCGTGCAGTTCAACGAGATGACGGACGATCGCAAGTCCTAATCCTAATCCGCCAAACTGTCGAGTCGTGCTGCTATCCGCCTGACGAAAATACTCAAACACATGAGGCAAGAAATCTGGGCGAATCCCCTGCCCGTTGTCGCTAACCTGAATCTGAGCGTAGGCTTCGACCCGCGTGAGTCGAACTTCGATACGACCACCAGACGGTGTGAACTTGATCGCATTCGAGAGCAAATTCCACACGACTTGTTGTAGACGATTGGCATCGCCGTTAACTTGCCCAACCTTCGAGTTCAAAATTGTCTGAATTTGAATGCCTTTTGCTTCAGCGGATAATCGCACTGTTTCGAGGGCGGCTTCGATCGTCGTCACTAAGTTCACAGGAAAAGAATTCAATCCCAGTTTGCCTTGCAGAATCCGAGAGACATCGAGCAAGTCTTCAATTAGTTGAGCCTGAAGTTTGGCATTGCGCTCGATTGTTTCTAGAGCGCGATCGGCAGCCTGTGGCTCAAAGGGGCGAGTGCGTAGCAGCCTTGTCCAACCTAAAATCGGATTGAGAGGGGTTCTTAATTCATGAGACAGCACTGCGAGAAATTCATCTTTAATGCGGTTCGCGGTTTCTGCCTGCTCACGGGCAATCTGTTCTCGCCTCAGCAGTTGTTCACGTTCTACCTCTATAGCTTTGCGCTCTGTCACATCAATCGTCGCGCCTAGCATTCGCACTGGGCTGCCTTGTTGGTCAAAAATCACGCCTCCTTTGGTCGAGAGCCAGCGAATTTCACCAGTGGGATGGACAGCCCGAAGTTCAATTTCATAGCCTGACCCATCCTTTAGAGCCTGCTGGATAGCTTCTGACACTTTTGCCTGATCCTCAGGATGAATTAGTTCAGCAAAATCCTCGACTTTGCCGCTAAAGGTTCCGGGCGCTAAGCCATGAAACTGATAGATTTGCTCCGACCACGTGATGTGATTATTCGCAATATCCCAATCCCAAATCCCTGATTGACCCACTAATAATGCTAAACGCAGCCGTTCTTCGCTCTGGCATAAGGATTCTTCTGCCTGCTTGCGATTCGTGATGTCAAAAAGAACTCCGATCGAGCGAACTGCCCGTCCCGCTTGATCGTAAGTAAAGTTTCCTAGCCCAGCTAACCAAGCGATCTGCCCGTTATCTGCTCGAATTACCCGATACTCAGCCTCATAGAGCGTGCGATCTTGCCGTGCCTGCTGCCATGCCTGAATCACTCGCTCCAGGTCATCTGGATGAATGCGATCGCTCCACATCTCCTCGCTTGCTTCCCCAGTTGCAACAGGCTCATAGCCCATCATCGTAAAGTGGTGTTCTGACCAGATAGCTTTTCCGGTATTCAGGTCTACATCCCACGTGCCCATCTGAGCGCCTTCCGTTGCCAATCGCAACCGTTCTTCGCTCTGGCGCAGGGCTGCTTCTGCCCGCTTGTAGTCCGTTACGTCAGTGGCTACGGCAAGCACTGTTGTGATCTGCGCTCCTTGGACTAATTCAGGCACAAAGCGAGCCTGATACAACCGCATTTCGCCATTGATATTGGGAAACTCATATTTAATCGAGGAACTCTGTCCCGTTTCAAAGACCTGCTGTAGAGTGGCGTACCAGAATTGCGATCGCTCGTCTGTAAATCCCAGTTCAACGCCTGTTTTGCCGATGAACTGTTCTGGTAGGATTCCTAATGCCCGCTCAATGCTGGGGTTGATGTAGAGATAGCGGAGGTCACGATCGTAGCGAACGATAATATCCGGTGTATTCTCAACGACCGCACGGAACATCTGTTCACTCTCTCGTAATTCGTCTTCAACCTGTTTGCGATCGGTAATATCGTGAACTGTACCCACAACCTGATAGGCTCGTCCATCTGGCAACCGAGTCGAAACCGTGTTACGGCTCCACAGCCAACGCCACTCACCGTTCGCATGGCGCATCCGGTACTCATGATCAACAACCTCACCATCTTGTACCCGATTCAGCCGTTCGATCTGGCTTCCAAGGTTCGCAAAATCTTCAGGATGCATCAGTTGGGAAAAGAGCTGATCGCCAAATATCTGAATTTGTTCGGGTGTATAGCCTAGCAGTTCCCCAATTTGACGATTGACATAGACATTGCGCTGCTCCAGCACGTCATAAACATAGAGCGTTCCCGGTATTGCATCGGCAATCTGCTGAATGAACCGTTGGCTTTCCTGAAGTTGTAACTCAGCACGTTTACGATCGTCTTCGACGCGCACGCGTTCGCTAATGTCAGTTGTGCTACCAATAAGGCGTGTGGGGTTGCCGTCAGCATCTCGCTCTACGACTAAACACTGATCCAGAACATAAACATACTGATTGGACTTGTTGAGAATTCGATATTCAGAGGTAAAGTAATCGTCTTTCGTCAACGCAACAGATGCTCGCTCTTGAATGGGTAGTAAATCATCTGGATGAATGCGATCGTGCCACCATTTTCCCGTCGGTTCGGTTTCTTCCAACGAATAACCTAAAATCCGGGTTAACCCATCTGTTCGTTCAACTCGATCCCGTTCAATATCCCAGTCATAAATCAAGCAATTGACTGCCTTTGCTGCGAGTTGAAAGCGTTCATTCGCCGCTCTTAAATGTTCTTCACTCCCCCGGAGTGCCGCTTCAGTTTGCTTTCGCTCTATTCTTTCTTGGCTAAGTTGCTGCTGGAGTTGCTGAAGTTCCTGCTGACATTGGCTGTGAGACTGCTCCAGATCTCGCAGGCGTTGGCGAAGTGCGTTGATCTCGTCAAGATACGGATTCGTAGGAGTGCTAGGGTTGTTCATTGGGACAGGGAGCTTCAGGAGAGTGAGCGATAAAAGAGAAAAGTGTAAAAAACATTCTTGTTGTATTAATCAAGTCTGATGCACTAACTCAGCGATCGCTTGCACTAACGCCTCTGGATTAACTGGCTTGGAAAGATGCCACTGAAACCCAGCCGCTAAGGCTTGCCATTGATTCACATCACCGGCATAAGCCGTCAGTGCAATCGCTGGAATTTCTCCACCCTGTTCAGGGGGCAATTCTCGAACGCACTGTATCAGAGTATAACCATCTACTTCAGGCATCCCAATATCGGCAACAATCAAGTGTGGGTTTGATTGCCGGACCCTCTCTAGCGCCTCGGTTGCCCGAGATACGGAAATTACCGTTGCTCCTGCCTCTTCTAAGATAAATTGAACGAGTTCCAAGTTATCAACTTCATCATCAACCACCAGAACTTGGACACCTTGCAAATCCGTATCGCTCATCGGTACGGTCTCCTCTGAGGTTGAAGGGGATGTTGGCATTAGGGGAAGCATCACGGTAAACGTTGCCCCTTGTCCTTCGCCGGGGCTTTCTGCTTTGACTTGACCGCCATGTAACTCCACGAGATGACGCACGATCGCCAGTCCCAAGCCCAAGCCGCCAAATTTCCGGGTGCTTGCTCCATCCTCCTGGCGAAAATAATCAAATACGTAGGGTAGGAAATGAGCAGGAATACCTTTACCGTTATCGCGAACAGTAATTTCAGCATGATTGTTTGCCGCTGCTAGTATCACCTCGACTCGACCGCCTGTGGGCGTGAACTTCACTGCGTTGGACAGCAAATTCCAAACGACTTGCTGGAGGCGAGTTGAATCGCCCAAAACGTGCCCAACTTCAGTCTCTAGATTCGCCTTGATCGTGATCGATTTCGCTTCGGCGGCGAGTTGCACCGTCTCGATCGCGGCTCGGATCGTCGATGCTAAGGGAATTGGATTCACGCTCAGACTCAGTTTTCCTTGCAGAATTCGGGAAACATCCAGTAAATCTTCAATGAGTTCCGATTGCAGCTTGGCATTGCGCTCGATCGTCGTAATCGCCTGGACGGTTCTAGTTGCATCCAGATTGCCAGTTTTCAATAGCTTTGCCCAACCGAGAATGGGATTCAAGGGCGATCGAAGCTCGTGGGACAAGACGGCGAGAAATTCATCTTTCAGGCGATTCGCTGTTTCCGCTTGTTCTCGTGCTATTTTTTCGCGTGCCAGTAATCGTTCTCGCTCTTGTTCCGCTTGTTTTCGCTCTGTAATATTTTCAGCAAAAATGATGATGCCACCAATTTCGTTTTCACGGACGTACCAAGGCAGAATTTCCCAATGCAACCAAATGCCAGAGTTATCGTGACGGGGGTAGTAATCTTCTTCACACCGTTCGGTTGCTCCCGCAAGACAGCGTAGATGTACCTGCCGCCATTGATCGGGAATATCAGGCATCACTTCATAGTGAGAAAGCCCTTCCAAATTCGTGTAGTCTGGGGCGTATTCTTGCATCCAGCGGCGGCTTGCAGAGATATAGTGCATCTGTCGATCGAACATGGCAACCGCAGCTGGAGTGTGTTCAATAAACATTTGCAGCGTCTGATTCGTTGCCTGTTCGCGAGCTAAGAGTTGTTCGCGTTCTTGTTCTGCCCGTTTACGCTCAGTGATATCCTGCACAACGCCTAACATTCCAAGAACTCGCCCTGAGGTATCATATTGAGCACGTCCTTTAGCAGCGATCCATCGCTGTGTGCCATCAGCAAGAGTTACTCGGTACTCAATGTCATAGTCATTGTGTTCGCTGACTGCCTGTTCGACAGCAATTCTTGCTTTTTCCTGATCTTCTTCGTGCAGCCGTTGTCGCAACTGTGTCCAGGTTAAATTTGCGCTAGGTTGAAGGTCGAAGATTTCGCACGCCTGCTGGGAGAAAGTAACGAGATCGGTTGACGCATTCCAACTCCAGTCTCCCAGCTTGGCGGCGGTCAGAGCAAGACTAAGCCTCTCTGCACTGGCTCGGAGCGCTTCCTCATATTTTTTGCGATCGCTAATATCACTAATCAATGCCACAAATCCCGTAACGCGCTGCTGCTTATCAAATTGAGGAATATAGTTAGCACTGATGTAGCGGGTTTCACCGTCCTGATAGGAAACCTGGCTTTCAAACGTCGTTGTTTGACCAGACAGGGCTTGCTCAACATAGGGTCGAATTGCTGCATATGCCCCTTCACCTAACACTTCCCAAAGGTGCTTGCCTTGAATCTCATCTGACGACCGCCCAAACCAGTCTTCGTAGCGTTGACTATTGAAGCGGTAACGTTGCTCGGCATCGACAAACGAAATCAGCACAGGAACAGTGTTAGTAATAACGCGCAATTCTTCCTCACGCTGCCGCAGAGAAGTTTCGGCTTGAATGCGATCGGTAATGTCAACAGACATCCCTCCTAGATAGCGCTGACCTGATGCAATCTGAATAGGAAATTTAAATGCCATAAAGTGCCGTTCTTGCTCGCCAAATGGTACCGTTTCGAGAAACTGAATCGCTTCGTTTCTCTCTAAGACGGCTGCATCATTGGCACGAATTTGGCTGATCGAGCCTAACGGAAACCAGTCGAAATCAGTATTGCCGATTAGTTCAGTAGCTGGACGATCAAACAATTGTTCAATCAAGGCATTGACATAAACATACTGCCCGGATTCGTGTTTGATGTAAGCGGCAACTGGGCTATGGGTCATGAAGCTATGGAACAATGCTTGGCTTTCGTGCAACGCTGCTTCGGTTCGCTTGCGCTCCATAAATTGCCCAATTTGTCTCCCGATGGCTGCCATCAACTGAAGCAAGTCTTCATCAGGTTCTTGGGTACGATCGCTAAAACACTCAATCACCCCAAAGAATTCATCACCGAGCAAAATTGGAAACCCAAATGCAGAGCGTAATCCTGCTTCCAGTGCTTCTGCCACTCTGGGAAAATCTTGGTCTTGCGTTAAATCCGAAATCCAAACTGGCTGTTGCTCTCTCCAAATCCGCCCTGGAAGACCGATTCCAGGTGCAAATGAGGCGCGTTGATTCGCTTCAACAAACGATCGAGCATTGATCGTCGATTCCGACCAAGTATTGACGTGGCGGAGAACAGCATCGGCGCGATGTGCTCCACGAAACTCAGAAGGATCGTCACTCCAGATTACGCCCATTTGCCAACCGAGCGTTTCGCACAACGCTTGCAAAATCGTAGGAACCATCTCTACTAGCGTCGTTGCTTCAGCCAGAATCTTAGACACGGCATATTGAAGGGCTTTGCGCTGTTCTTCCTGTTTGCGATCGCTGATATCCCGCATGAATACCGAGATGCCTGACGCGGCTGGAAAAATGGATGCTTCGAGCCATCGGTTCACTGCTAGAGAAAACCCTTCACAATAAACCGTGACACGCTCGGTCATCGCTTTTTCAAACTGTTGAGTGAAAATCGTCCCCTGCTGAACATACTCTGGGAAAATTTCCTGCCACCGTTTGCCTAACAGCTCCGCCGGAGGTTTTCCTAATAATCGTGCAGCTTCTTGATTCACATAGGTATAGCGCCACTCTTGATCAAAGGCAATGAACGCATCAGTAATGCTCTCAAGAATGTTAGAAACCCGTTGATTCGCTGCTTTGAGTGATTCTTCAAACTGCTTGCGTTCCGTAATATCGAGCGTGACCCCAACCAGGCGAATTGGATTGCCATTGTCATCGTAAATCAAACCGCCTCGTGCAATCAGCCAATGTAAACTCCCGTCTGGGTAGAAACATCGTTCTTCAACTTCATAATCAGTGCGCTCCTCGATCGATCGTTGGATTGCGGTTTGAACACGATCTCGATCCTCTGGGTGCAGTGCAGCAAATAAGGTTTCATGAGTAAATTCAGCATCAGCAGGTAGCCCAAAGTTCGCTTTGCACTGATCAGAACAGGTGAGGACATTGGTCATCAAGTCATGCTGCCAGGAGCCAAGCTTTGCCGTGCGAAGGGCAATTTTCAGATGCTGCTCACGCTCTTGAAGGGTAGCTTCAATGCGTTTCTGCTCAGAAATATCGACAGCAACCCCACCCAGTAGTTTTTCTTCAATCTGATGATTGATCGGAAACTTGTATACCAGATAGTCTCCAGTACTTCCGTCAAGGCGAGGAGCACGCTCAATCGTCTCAATCACCGCTCCAGTTTCAAATACGCGCTGATTATTCTGTAAGAATTGTTCGGCTATTTCCGCCGGAAAGATTTCCGAGATGTGTTTTCCGACTGCATCTTCAGGGCAAGAAAAGAGTTTGAAGTAGGTGGGATTTAAGTACAGCAATCGTCCTGATTGATCAGCAATCCAGGATGCCGCAGGATTGTGGTTCATAAAGGCTTGAAACCGCAATTCACCCTCTCGCAGGGCGGCTTCTTTTTGCTTTCGTTGAGTAATGTCGATCGTCAGAATCGTAGTATTTGTGTCACACGGGCAAACTCGCAACTCAAACCAGCGTTGCCACTTCGAGCAAAAATACTCTAGCTGAACAGGTGTTTGCTCTGTCCTCGATCGCTGAAATTGTTGCTGAACTTCAAGGGTTGCCCATTCAGGACAAATATCCCAAATAATTTTGCCGACTGTATCTTCTTTTCGGACTCCAAACCATTCAGTTTGTTGGCGATTCAGGTCGGTTAAACGCCACTCCTGATCAAGAACAGCGATGCCATCAGAAAGGCATTCCCAAATGCTTTTCTCACCCATTGCCAGACTTGTTCCCTCTAAACTGCTCATCGCTGTTCTCACCCCCGGTTTACTAATGCTGCGGTTTCTTCAGAGTTGTAAAAAGTGCTAACTGCCCTCACAAGTTCTTCTTGCTCAACTGGCTTGGTCATATGCCGTTGAAATCCTGCTTGTAGGACTTGTTGCTGATCAATTTCTCCCGCATAAGCGGTCAAGGCGATCCACGACTGACACAATTTAGAGATTCGCTAAGTAATTTGCACCATCATTAGAGTTCAGGGGCAAAGTAATGGTCTAAAAGCTGCTGACTCCGTTCACGTATCTCCCCAGTTGCAGATTGGTTGATCTCGTTGAGAACGGCGTAGATTTGTTTGAGAGCTAGGGTAGACGGCTGCATTCGTCCGTTTTCCCATCGATTAATCGTGCCGTAGGCAACGCCCAAGACTCTACCAAGCTCTTCCTGTGTTAGCGCGGTTAGTTGTCGCAGTTCTCGAATCAAGCGACTAACGTTAGGCTGCTCCAGCATAGGAGTCTTTGGTAGCAGAACCGTGTGAACAGTGGCTTTCATATCTATAAACGGGTTTAACGGAAAATGGGTATAACGAACGTTACAGGCAGATTATCTACTGATTTAGTAGGACTCGTTTTCTACCTTAAGGTAGAAGAGGTTACCGCTTGATTAAACTGGAATCCGGGTAACTTCTGTTTTTATTCGTGTTTTCGATTTAACCTACCTGTAGGTTGATGACTTAATATTGCTTTTAAGTTTTCCAAACTATGCTTCTGCGCTTCTGCATATTAGGAGGATGTCAGCTAAGCACGAGCAATCCTAATAGTTAGGAGGCTGCTCAGAGAGCAGACAACTTCAAGCTGCACAGATTCAAGAGCAACTACTATGCTTTGATCTGTACTAGAGTTGTTGGGGAATAACTTGATTTCAAAGTAGAATTCAGACGGTTGCTGTGTTTTGCTATCTGATCAAGCTGCTTTCGAACAGAGCCGCTTTAAGCAGTGATGGATTCAGGAAGAAAATCATGATGCAAAAACTACAAGGAACATAGAATTCAGGGAATACCAGCCTTGAGAACACAGCAAAAGATCCCAAATGTGTTCTATAGATGCCTTGATGCCAGGAAGCGCCTTTAATTCTTAAATCCATCTTAAGGGGAATGTAAAAAAAAACTTCTCCCATATGGTAGTTTGAAAAACGCAATGTTCCGCCAATCGTCATAAGTCATGGGGCTAAAAAACTCTCTCTGGCTAAGAAATCATACTGTGCCATTTCTTGCAGTTGGGTTAGCGCTCCTGCTCACCTTGCTGCTACGATCGCTGCTCTATCCTACGTTGCTTCCCTTTTTCTATGCAGCAGTAGCGATTAGTGCTTGGTCGGGTGGAATGAGGGCGGGACTGAGCGCGATCGGCTTATCGGTGTTAGCCATTCAAGTCTTTTTGCTTGCCCCAATTGAGGCGCTGCCGACTGCCTTAAGCAGCGTTGCACAACTTGGAGCTTTTGTACTCGTCACAGGGTTGATTAGTTTTCTCGGCTCCGAGTTACGTACTAAACGGCGGATAGAAATCCTGTATCAACAGGTGCAAGAACAGTTTGATGTCTTGAATCGCATTCTGGCGGCATCGACCGATCACATTTATGTGTTCGATCGCTTGGGTCGCTATTCCTATGTGAGCCAAGGAGGCGCTCAGGTTTTGGGATTTCAACCGGTTGAAATCGTAGGGAAAACTTGGCGCGAGTTAGGATTGCCAGCCAAACTCATGGAGCGAGTAGATGCCCAGCGAGAGCAAGTGATGCAAACCGGGCAGCCCCTGAAGGAAGAAACCAATTTTGCAACTCCTGATGGCATTCGATATTACGAGTATATTTTCACGCCTTTGCAGACCTCAGAAAGCACGGTTGAGGCAGTTGTGGGGGTTTCTCGGGATATCACCGAACGCAAGCAAGCAGAAGCTGCCTTGCGAGAAAGCCAAGCGCTGTTTCAGAATTTTATGCAGCATAGCCCAGCGACAGCTTATATTAAGGACGAAGCGGGACGTTATCTTTACGTCAATCCATTAATTGAGCAAACGTTTGGACGATTGCTGAACGAATGGGTTGGTAAAACTGATTTTGATCTATTCCCTGCTGAAGTAGCACAACAATGGCGACAAAATGATTTGCAGGTATTGACTGAGGGCAAAACGCTGCAAGTCACGGAGATTGCTCCCCATGAGAATGGAGATCGGTACTATCTCTCATTCAAATTTCCATTGCAAAATGCTGCTGGACAACAGCTAATGGCGGGAATGTCGATCGATGTGACCGAACAAAAGCGGGCTGAACAAGCGCTAGCAGAAAGCGAATACCGCTACGCCCAAATTCTCAACTCAGTTCAAGATATGGTATTTTGCAAGGCTCCCGGTTCCGTAGTGGTCTACGCAAACAAAGCAGCCTGTGATTACTACGAAATGACGGTTGAGGAACTGCGCGGTATTACCGATGTCCCCTTTAACGAACTGGATTTCACTCAACAATATTTGCAAGATGACCTGAAAGTGTTTACGACCGGAGAGCCCATCGAAGTTCTAGAAGAGCCAAACCGGCGAGCAGACGGAGAGATCCACTACTTCCATACGATCAAAACTCCGGTTTTTGACACTCAGGGGAACGTGACTGAGTTAGTAGGAGTATCGCGTGACATCACAGAAAGGATTCGAGCAGAGGCGGCTTTGAGAGAAAGCGAGGCTCGGTTTCGCGCCGTTTTTGAGTCGAATATGATGGGCATTCTGTTCTGGAGCGCTGATGGATTATTTACCGATGCCAACGATGCCTTTCTTCAGATGGTCGGCTACACTCGCGACGATTTAGCACGGGGAGCCGTGCGCTGGGATGAAATGACTCCATCGGAATACCGTTCTTTAGACGAACACGCTTTAGCAGAGATTCTCGATCGTGGTGTCTGTGTTCCTTATGAGAAAGAATATCTCTGTCAAGATGGGAGCCGTTTGCCCGTTTTGATTGGGGGTGCGTTGCTGCAAGGGTTTACCGATCGAGGTGTTTGCTTTGTGCTTGATATTACTGATCGTAAGCAAAAAGAGATCGAACGGGCGCAACTGCTGGAACGGGAACAGAAAGCCAGAGCCGAGGCAGAGCTTCAGCGCAGTTATTTATATGCCCTATTGATGCAAGCTCCTGCCCATATCTGTATCCAGCGCGGAGCAGACCATGTGTTTGAGTTTGCCAATCCGCTCTATAGCCAATTAGTGGGTGGACGAGAGTTAATGGGTCATCCGGTGCGCGAAGCCTTTCCTGACCTGGAAAGACAGGGCTTTTTTGAATTGCTTGATCAGGTGTTGGAGACGGGGGAACCCTTTATCGGTAAAGAAGTGGCAGCCGAATGGGATCGACTGGGTAACGGCACCTTAGAGGAAGGATTTTTCAATTTCGTGTACCAACCGATGCAAGGTATTGATGGTAAGCCTGAAGGCATCATGACCTTTGCGTTTGAAGTCACCGATCAGGTACTGGCACGGCGGCAGGCAGAAACCCTGGCAGAAAATTTACAAATTCAGCAGCAGGCGTTGCGGGAGAGCGAAGCCCGCTTTCGTCACTTGGCAGATACCGCTCCTGTCTTAATCTGGATGTCGGGTACTGATAAGCTCTGCACCTACTTCAATAAACCTTGGCTAGATTTTACGGGACGGACGATCGAGCAAGAGTTGGGTAACGGTTGGGCAGAGGGAGTACACAGAGACGATTTTCGATATTGCCTAGAAATTTACACAGGTTCGTTTGATGCGCGTCGGGAATTCAAAATGGAGTACCGTTTGCGACGGTTCGATGGGGAATATCGTTGGGTGCTTGATCACGGTGTCCCGCGCTTTACGCCGGATGGAGAATTTTTGGGCTACATCGGTTCTTGTATTGATATTCACGATCGTAAACAGGCAGAAGAACAAATCCGCCGCCTGAACGAAGAACTAGAGTATCGCGTCAAGAAACGCACCCAACAATTACAAGCAACGAATAAAGAACTGGAAGCGTTTTCTTATTCGGTTTCCCACGATTTACGCGCACCTCTGCGGCATATCAATGGCTTTATCGATCTGCTGCAACGACGGCTAGGAACTTCCACTGCTTTAGATGAAACCAGCCAGCGTTATTTAAGAACCATTACTGACACCACTAAAGAAGCTGGCAGGATGGTAGATGATTTGCTGGCATTCTCCCGGATGGGACGAACCGAAATGCGACTGACAACACTAGATCTCAATCAGTTGTTGCAGGAAGTGCGGCGAGAGATGGAGCAAGATTTGGAGGATAGAACCATTGATTGGCACGTTGAATCCTTGCCTGTTGTTCAGGCTGATCCTTCAATGATGCGCTTAGTGTTACGCAACCTATTAGAAAATGCTGTGAAATATACCCGCACTCGGACTGAAGCCATCATTCAAATCAGGAGTACCCGCACTGAGAATGAGACCATCGTCTCTGTGCATGATAATGGGGTAGGCTTTGATATGCAGTATGTACATAAACTTTTTGGCGTGTTTCAACGGCTGCATACTAATGAACAATTTGAAGGAACAGGCATTGGGCTAGCCAATGTGCAGCGCATTATTCACCGTCATGGTGGAAAGGTTTGGGCAGAAGGAGAACTCGATCGCGGTGCTTCCTTTTACTTCTCCTTGCCCAACACCCCAACGAAGGAGGCGACATGGAACTAAAGCGAATTTTATTGGTAGAAGATAGTGCTAGAGATATTGAATTAATTCTGGCAGCCCTTGCAGAACATTGTTTAGCGAACGAAGTCATCGTTACACGAGATGGAGAAGAGGCTTTAGATTATTTGTATCGGCGTGGGATTTATCGCTTACGCAGTGAAGGGCTTCCGGGCGTAGTGCTCCTGGATTTGAAATTGCCCAAAGTCGATGGACTAGAAGTGCTGAGCAAGTTAAAAGCTGACCCAGAGTTGAAAGCTGTGCCTGTAGTCATTTTGACTTCTTCACGAGAAGAAAAAGATTTGGTTAGTAGCTATAACCTTGGTAGCAATGCTTATGTCGTTAAACCTGTAGACTTCCATGAATTTGTCGAAGCGATTAAGGAACTAGGGTTGTTTTGGGCAGTGGTGAATCAACCGCCGCCTGGATCCCTTCCCCCTGCCCGTCCTACATCTTGACGTTAGGATTACATATATTTATGCTCCGTTTTTTATTACTTGAAGATAGCGCGATCGATGCCGATCTCATTCAAGCAGTTTTGCTAGAAGGAGGATTGGAATTTGACCTTAAATTAGCTCAAACTCGCAACGATTTTATAACAGCCCTTGACCAGCAGGTGTTCGATCTGATTCTGGCAGACTATTCACTCCCTGGCTTCGATGGATCGTCTGCTCTTGAAATTGTCCAGGAACAGTGTCCGGCTATACCCTTCATTTTTGTTTCCGGGACGCTCGGAGAAGAAGTGGCAGTAGAAATGCTGAAAAGCGGTGCAACCGATTATGTCCTGAAACAACGACTAGAACGGCTGATTCCTTCGGTAAAGCGTGCTTTGAAAGAAGCGGAGGAACGGGCTGCTCGCAAAGATGCAGAAGAAAGACTGATCAATTATGCAAATCGCTTACAGACGCTATCAGAAACTTCTCGCAGCTTTTCCGAAGCGATTTTGGATTTTCAAACTCTACTCAATACGGTGTGCTGCACCATTGGAGAATTAATTGGGGATGCTTGCATTCTGAAACTTGTTTCTGATGATGAACAGTGGCTTCAGATTCGGGCAGTCTATCATCGTAATCCTGAACTGGTGGCGCGAGTACAGCAGGCTGCCAGCGCTTTCCCACAACGGATTTACGAAGGGCTGTCAGCTCAGGTACTCCAAACTCAGCAACCTTTGTTTCTGTCCACGACGACTAATGCAGAACTACAGGTTTCGACACAAACGGAAGCCTCCTACCTAGAGCAATTTATAGTCCATAGCCTCATGATTGTGCCACTCCGAGTCCGAAACCGGAGCATCGGCAGCCTCAGTTTGATTCGAGAGACACCTGATAAATCCTATATGATCGATGATCAAACGTTTTTGCAAGATTTAGCCAATCGCGCTGCGCTTGCGATCAACAATGCTCACCTTTACCGAAAATCCCAAGAAGCCAATCGAATTAAGGATGAATTTCTAGCGATGCTCTCCCACGAATTGCGGTCGCCCCTGAACGCGATTATTGGTTGGTTGAGTTTGCTGCGAAGTCGTCAGTTTGATGGAGCAACAACGACTCGCGCTCTAGAAACCGTGGAACGGAATGCCAAAGCTCAAGCAAGACTGGTTGAAGATTTGCTCGATGTATCGCGTGTTCTTCAAGGCAAACTTCGTCTCACCCTCCGTCCTCTGGAACTATTGCCTGTTGTTGAAGCTGCGATCGACACGGTGCGACCAACGGCTGAGGCAAAAAACATCCAATTGCACCTAGCTCTAGATCCTCAAATCGGGAAAGTTTCGGGCGATGCGGAACGTTTGCAGCAAGTCATTTGGAATCTCATGAGCAATGCTGTGAAATTTACACCAAAGGGAGGACGGGTTGAGGTCAAGCTAGAAAAAGCTGGCGCAGACGCGGATGGGCAATCTGCTCTCGCTTTCGATGCCCAAATTACAGTATCTGACACCGGACAGGGGATAAAACCTGAATTTCTTCCCTATGTCTTCGATCGCTTTCGCCAAGCAGATAGTTCAATTACCCGGACGCATGGCGGTTTGGGTTTAGGGTTAGCCATCGTGCGCCATCTCGTTGATTTGCATGAGGGGCAGGTTTTTGCGGATAGTGCAGGTGAAGGTAGAGGCGCAACCTTCACTGTAAGGCTGCCGCTGCTGGCTCCAAAACCGGATCTGGGACGAACCCGGACTAACGCTTCTGAAATTGCCATGATTGATCCATTTCACTGTGCCGCTCGCTTAACCGGGCAACGGATTTTGATCATTGATGATGATTTGGATGCTCGCTTCTTATTGCTCTCGATTCTAGAAGAATGTGGTGCGGAGGTTGTCGCGGCGGCATCAGCGAGTGAAGGAATTTCAATCTTAACCAGTTCTGGAAACTCATTTGACCTGCTAATTAGTGATATTGGGATGCCCGGTGAGGATGGATATACTCTCTTACGACGGGTACGCTCGCTGCACGTAGAGCAAGGGGAGCATATGTCCGCAATGCTGAAGAACGCTTGTCGTATTCCTGCGATCGCGGTCACTGCATATGCCAGAGAAGAGGATCGTCAGGCTGCACTCTTAGCAGGCTTTCAGGCTCATCTTGCGAAACCAATTGATCCAACTCGGCTTATTCTGTTAGTTGCAGATTTGGTCAGTCAAACAGCAACCGAAGTATTGTTCTAAAGCAGAAGAATTTGAATCTTTCCATCTCTAAATAATCACCAGTTGATGGGATGACAGGCTACTAGGAGTCTTTCTTTTTGCTCTTGGGCAAGACTTGTGCAATTGCTCCCATTAATTCCTATCAATCACTAGAACATAAATGCCTTGCAGATTAAAGATTGCGTAACCCCTATCCTGCACAAATTCTCAGCATTTTTGTGCTCTTAAATATAGGCTCGCTGTCACCCCTCTAAACTTCGCCATTCAATTCTCACCTATCTTCATGCTCGTAATAGAAGTCGATAGTGTACAACTTTATTTTCAGGAGCTTCTGCAACTAATCTAAAGCAGTGTACAACTTTAATTTCTAGCGGATCAGAAGAATGAATCTAACTATTAGCCTTTTGAGATAGTTCAGTGTACAAGTTTATTTTCAACTTACAGTTACGTTGACATAAGAAGGAGTGGGGTATTGTTCTTTTTAACTCCCTACTCCCCACTCTTTCACACTCAAACAGGATAGTTAAGTTACACTCGTACCTTGAACATCGATCGCTAAACTTTTTACTTGCACTCCAACTTCTAATCCGATCCAAGCTTTCTCCATCGCTGCATTGACTGCTTCAGCTTTTTCCTGATGGGCCAACGCCAACACCGTCGATCCAGCTCCACTAATCACCATGCCATAAGCGCCAGCACCGATCGCCGCTGTTCTCACTGCGTCGTATCCTTTAATCAGCTTTTCCCGATAAGGTTGGTGAATTCTATCCTGCAATGCTGCTTTTAACCAATCTGCGTTTCCGGTCTCTAAGCCCCGAATTAGTAGCCCCAAGTGAGACGCATTAAAAATCGCATCAGCGCGGCTATAAGTTGCAGGTAAAACACTACGAGCTTCGGCAGTTGATAGTTCAAAATCGGGAATGGCTACGATCGGTACAATGCTCGAATGCCAAGGTAGGTCGCAAATTTCCCAAGCGCGATCGATGCCTGATGCCGCTAATCGACAGCCCCCAATTAACGCAGGCACCACATTATCCGGATGTCCCTCGATCTCGGTCGCGAACTCTGCAAGTTCAAGCTGTGATAACGGTGATCCTGCGAGTTCGTTTGCTCCGACTAATCCGCCGACGATCGCAGTTGCCGAACTGCCCAATCCCCGCGCTAACGGTACCTCCATTTTGATCTCGAGCTGGACGGCTGGAATGGGTTGATTGATGCGATCGTAAAGCTTTGCAAATGCCTGATACACCAAATTACTCGAACCCAGCGACACCCGCTTCGCTTCTGCTCCCGTTGCGGTAATTCTCAATCCAGAGTCGATGCGGGAAAACTGGAATTCGTTGTAGAGCGTTAACGCCGCTCCAAGACAATCGAACCCAGCACCGAGATTGGCAGTAGTCGCAGGAACACGGACAGTAACATTAGACATGAGCAGCGATCGCACTAAGAATTCAGTCCTTTATTGTAGGGGTAAGCGATCACAATGATTTAATAGAGAAGCATTTTGAATCTTGGCTATGACCCACTCGGAACCGATCGAAAAAATAGAAGCGTTGCTACAATCCTACGAGCGCTTCGGGGTGCATCTTGGCTTAGAGGCGAGTCTAAAGCTGTTAACAGACTTGGGAAACCCTCAAGCGCAAGTTCCTGTCGTTCATGTGGCAGGCAGCAATGGAAAAGGTTCGGTCTGTGCTTATCTCTCAACCATTCTGACCGAAGCAGGCTATAAAACGGGTCGCTACACTTCGCCGCACTTAATCGATTGGACAGAGCGAATTTGTATTAACAATCAACCGATCGATCCCACAGCACTCTATCAAACGTTGCTGAAGGTGCAGTCGAAAATTGATCCGGCTTGTTCTCCGACTCAGTTTGAAGTGATCACGGCGGCAATGTGGCTCTATTTTGCTGAACAAAAGGTAGACATTGCGATCATCGAAGTTGGCTTAGGCGGACGATTAGATGCCACCAATGTGATTGAGCATCCCTTAGTCAGCGTGATTGTTTCGATTAGTCGAGAACACTGGCAACGATTGGGATTTACGTTATCGAGCATTGCAGGTGAAAAAGCTGGAATTCTTAAACCTGAATGTCCTGCCGTGATCGGACAGCTACCCGATGAAGCGGCATCGGTGATCGATCGTCGAATTGCTGATCTCAATTGTCCCGCAGTTTATCCCGAACCCGCAAAGCTGAGCGACGGCTGGGCGCATCAAGGCACACTCAAATATCAATTGCCGCTCCAAGGTGACATTCAATTGCACAATTCAGCCTTAGCGATCGCTGCGATTCAATTGCTCCGGCAGCAAAACTGGAATATTTCTGATAGTGCGATCGTCAATGGAATTAGAAACACAAAATGGGCAGGACGGTTACAGTGGTATGAGTGGAAAGGGCATAAAATTCTGATTGATGGCGCACATAATCCAGCGAGTGCCGAAGCATTGAGACAATACGTTGATCAACTTAAACAAAGCTCAAACCACTGTTCAACCCATTGGGTCATGGGAATGTTATCCACAAAAGATCATGCTGATATCTTCAAAGCACTCTTACGATCGCAAGACTCCCTCTTTCTAGTTCCCGTTCCGGGCCATAGTTCGGCTGATCCCACAGAACTCGCCAATCTTGCCCAAGAAATTTGCCCCGGTTTAGAACATTGTCAAATTTATCCAGATGTCGCTACTGCCCTAGACAGCGCGATCGCCCACGCTGAGTTAGTCGTATTCTGTGGCTCACTCTATTTAATTGGTGAATTTTTCAAACAACAAAGAAATATCGCCTCCATCTTTGGATAGAAGTTTCTAGAGATCCGCAGTGTTAGGTTAATCAAAATGCCCCCATGCGGGTATTTTCTCCATTCTTGGTCTGCTCATGATGGACGATTCTTGCTCTCAAACCGATGATTTCTATGAAACGCGCCCTAATTCCGAGGGTGAGAGCTGTGCAGAAGCTTCTAAAGTAAAGCCAACTAATTCCCAAATCCTGGAGCGCCTTCACCAAACAGAAGCTGCTCTACAAGAAAGTGAAGCGCGATTTAAGCGATTTGTTCAAGGCAGCCAGGACGGATTTTGGGACTGGGATGTTGTACGTGATCGCTGGTACGTCTCCGATCGCTGGAAGCAACTGCGCGGAATTGCCCCCGATGCCACCATCGCAGATACTGTTACTACTTGGTACGAATCTACACATCCAGACGAGCGCGATCGCGTTTTAGACGGATTTCGGCACTATGTTGCTCAGGGATCAGGACAGTACAGCGAAGAATATCGGATCGTACAGCCAGACGGAACGATCATTTGGGTGCTCGATCGGGGTCAGGCGACTTGGGATGAAACTGGACGTGCAATTCGAGTCACCGGATCACAAACGGATATCACAAAACTAAAACGCACAGAAGAAGCGTTAGAAGAAAGTCAGTTGATCTATAAAACGCTGGCGGACACAATGCCGCAAATGTTTTGGATCACACAAGGCAATGGCTATCATGATTACTTTAATCAACGCTGGTATGATTACACCGGAACAAAGCCGGGAGAAACTGACGGCGAGGGCTGGCAAACCTGCCTTCACCCGGAAGATGCTAAGAAAGCGGCTGTAACCTGGCAAGAATGCCTCAAAACGGGACAGCCTTATAACGTCGAATATCGCCTCCGATGCGCCAAAACTGGAGAATATCGCTGGCATCTCGGACAGGCGCTCCCCCTGCACGATTCAGACGGCGATATCGTCAGATGGTTTGGCTCTTGCACCGATATTCACGATCAGAAATTACTCATCGAAGAGCGAGACAGCGCCTTAGAACGAGAACGCGCCGCCCGACTTGAACAAGAAAAAGCCAACCGTACCAAAGACGAATTTCTCGCCGTCGTCTCACACGAACTGCGATCGCCCCTCAATCCGATCTTGGGCTGGATCAGACTGCTCAGAACCCGAAAAATGGGAGAAGCTCAAACTCAGCAAGCCCTTGAAACGATCGAGCGCAACGCCAAGCTGCAATCCCAACTGATCGAAGATCTGCTTGATGTGTCCAGAATTCTGCGTGGGAAATTGGCGCTGAAAATCACACCTGTCAATTTAGTCACGGTGATCGAATCGGCGATCGAAACCGTTCGCCTTTCTGCTCAAGCCAAAAATATTCAGATTCAAACCCGCGTCAACGCCAACCTCACTTATGTTTCCGGCGACTTTAATCGACTTCAACAAGTCGTCTGGAACCTGCTCTCGAATGCCGTAAAATTCACCCCGGACCACGGCACCATTACGATCGAGCTATGCGCCACCGACTCTACGATCAACATTAGGGTTCAGGACACCGGAAAAGGCATCGCACCCGAATTTTTACCGCACGTCTTCGAGCAATTTCGCCAAGCCGATAGCAGCATCACTCGGCAATTTGGCGGTTTAGGATTGGGTCTTGCGATCGTGCGTCATATTGTCGAGCGTCATCAGGGTCAAATCCGCGTCGAAAGTAGGGGCGAAAATCAAGGCGCAACCTTCATTGTGGAGCTACCGTTATTGAATACTCCTGTAAACTCTGCGATCGCCCCACTGGATCACACCCCCGACGAGCAGTTAACCGGGCTATCGCTGCTGATTGTCGATGATGAAGCCGATGCCCGCGAACTGCTTGCCTTTTTGCTAGAGCAACAAGGTGCGATTGTCACGGCTACCAGTTCCGCCAAAGAAGCACAAGCGAAGCTAGCAAAGTTTCAGCCCGATCTTTTAATTAGCGACCTGGGCATGCCCGATGTCGATGGATTTCAACTGATTCGGCAACTCCGGGCAGAAGGTCGATCGATTCGAGCGATCGCCGTGACTGCCTATGCGCGGGAAGAAGATCGTCAAGCGGCCCTCGCGGCTGGATTTCAGGCGCACGTCACTAAGCCGATCGAACCTGCGGAACTGTTCAAGGTAATCCGGGCAGCCGTGCAGAAATAGCGGTGTCCCGACCAATATTCGGTACAATCTGATCTGCACTGCTTGTGATTAGACCTATCCCTGATTAACCGCCATGATCCACGAAATTTTCATGCCCGCTCTCAGTTCCACGATGACCGAAGGAAAAATCGTGTCCTGGGTCAAATCTCCGGGCGACAAAGTTGAAAAAGGCGAAACCGTCGTGGTGGTGGAATCGGACAAAGCCGACATGGATGTCGAGTCGTTTTACGAAGGCTATCTCGCCACGATCGTCACCCAAGCAGGTGAATCCGCGCCCGTTGGCAGCGCGATCGCGCTGCTTGCTGAAACCGAAGCCGAAATCGAACTTGCCAAACAGCAAGCCGCCTCAGTTTCCGCTCCGGCTGCTGCGCCTGCGCCTGCGCCCGCACCTGTTGCTGTTGCCGCCTCGACCAACGGCAGCAGCACCGCCGCCAAAAACGGTAGAACGATCGCCTCTCCCCGCGCCCGCAAACTTGCCAAGGATCTCAAAGTTGATCTAGCGACGATCGCGGGTTCTGGGCCTCACGGTCGCATTGTCGCGGAAGATGTCGAATCTGCTGCTGGAAAAACTCCAACACCCGCAGCAACTGTTGCAAAACCCGCTGCTCCAGCTCCTACGATTTCTGCTCCTGCTCCGGTTGCCGCAGTCGCTCCTGCACCTCGTCCCGCACCCGCTCCAACACCTGCACAGCCCGGACAAGTCCAGCCGATGACGACGCTGCAAGGTGCCGTTGTACGAAATATGATGGCAAGTTTGGAAGTTCCAGTCTTCCGCGCCGGTTACACCATTACGACAGATGCACTTGACAAGCTTTACAAGCAGGTGAAATCGAAAGGCGTAACGATGACTGCTCTACTGGCGAAAGCGGTTGCTGTAACGCTGCAAAAACATCCGCTGCTATATGCAAGCTACGTTGAAAATGGTATTCACTTTAATGGTTCGATTAATATCGCTGTTGCTGTTGCCATGGAAGATGGCGGATTAATCACACCGGTATTGAAGAATGCAAATCAGCAGGATCTCTACTCGCTGTCTCGCAGTTGGAAAGATTTGGTCGATCGTGCCCGCGCCAAACAACTCCAGCCTGACGAATATAGCTCTGGAACCTTCACCATCTCAAACTTAGGGATGTTTGGAGTCGATACATTCGATGCAATTTTGCCGCCGGGGCAGGGATCAATTCTGGCGATCGGAGCTTCCCGCGCCAATGTCGTCGCCACCGATGATGGAATGCTGGGCGTTCGTCGGCAAATGCAAGTCAACATTACTTGCGATCACCGAATTATTTACGGTGCTGATGCCGCAGCATTTCTGCGCGATTTAGCAAAACTGATTGAAACCGATGCTCAATCCTTGACGTTGTAGAACCCTCGATCGTTGGTCAAACCTCCAGGCTCTCAAAGAGCCTGGAGGTTTTTGCTTGGGACAAAATCGGAGCGATCGCAGCCGATACCCAACCAATTTGTTAATGCTACAGATTCTTTGCCCCCTAAATCCCCCAAAATGGGGGACTTTGAGAATTCAATCTTTCTTTGCCCCCTAAATCCCCCACTCGTGGGGGATTTAGGGGGCTTGCAAGATCTGTAGGGATTAAAGATCAATTTGGTACGAGACAATCAGTCCGTGAACAACGCAGGTTAATTTTGCAGCTTATAGAATTATTCAAAAAATTCGCGGTAGACAAACTCTATTGAGTTGTTTTCCATGCAGCAATGCAGAGAAAAATGAAGTTTTTGTAAGGCAACCGTAATAAAACGGAAAAGATTCAAACAGGTTTACAGGAAATTACGGGGGTAATGAAGATTTTTTGTGATTAAATTACCCTTGGCTGGCTCCATCGCCAAAGCGCAACGCTCTGCGGTGTGATGTCTGTTGGTTTGCATCTGCCCGCGCTCTTCACACACAAGGAGAAATGAATGAGGCAAGTATGGAGGTCATTAATCACCCGATCGCGGTTCACGCTGAAACGGTTTTGCATCGTCATCAGTCTCGGATTTTTAGCAGCGATCGCTTTATCTTGGGGTCAACAAGGACTCTTAGCATTCGAGACCAATTTAATCGCAACTGGAAGTAGCTGGCAGGGCGCATCTTTCCCTGTAGAAAACTTTCAAGGCTACACCTCACCTTTTGGCTATCGGCTGTCGCCGGACGGCTCCTACAACCGCGAGTTTCATCGTGGTTTAGACATGGCAGCCCCGGAAGGCAGCTACATTCGTAACTGGTGGACAGGAAAAGTCGTTGAAGTTTCAGACGGTAGCGCCTGTGGTACATCGGTTGTAATCCGATCGGGTGACTGGGAGCATATTTACTGCCATATGCAAGGATCAGCAGGGCGTAACGGTCAAGGCAAGTTTATTCGATCGGGCGATGTCCAAATCTATGAAGGTCAGACGGTGACAGCAGGACAGCGCATTGGACGAATCGGCATGACCGGACGCACGACAGGCCCGCACTTGCACTGGGGACTGAAATACTCAAGCCAATGGGTTGATCCCGCGCTTGTTCTCCGGGCAATGTATGCTGAGCAAAGAACTGGACAGCCCGTATCGAGCCGCCCAGAGTAGTTGATCTTTTGTAGCTGATTTTTTTGCTGAATTTAGTTTGCTTCTTTTAACTCATCGATCAACTGTTCTAGTTGGTCGATGTTTGCTTTGTAGACTTCGCCGCAGAAATGACAGGTTGCTTCTGCACCTTGATCGGTTTCAATCATGTCACGCAGTTCGGCTTCGCCCAGCAGTTTGAGCGCTCCCAGGACGCGATCGACCGAACAGCCGCAATGAAATCGTACCAACTGCGTGTCGGAAAAGAGCTGCAAGCCCATATCCCCTAGCAATTCCTCGAATATCATCGGCAGAGTTTTACCCGCTTGCAGCAAAGGCGTAAATCCTTGCAGCGTGGACAGTCTCGACTCTAGCAGCGCGACAAGTTCAGGATTTTCTGCGGCTTTCGGGAGAATTTGAATTAATAATCCCCCTGCCGCCTGCACACCACTCGGATCAACGAAAACTCCCAGAAACAAGGCAGAAGGGGTTTGCTCTGACGATGCCAGATAGTGAGTAATATCGTCGCCAATTTCGCCTGAAACGAGTTCTACGGTGCTGGAGTAGGGATAACCATAGCCGACATCTCGTACAACATACACATATCCATCGTTACCGACTGCACCGCCGACATCTAATTTTCCCTTCGCGTTGGCTGGCAATTCGACCTCTGGATTGTCCACATACCCGCGAACTGTTCCATCTGTGCCTGCATCGACCATCAATCCGCCCATGGGGCCATTGCCGCGAATGCGGATATTCACTCGTGACTCCGATCGCTTCATGCTCGATGCCAGCAACAATCCTGCCGACATTGCTCTGCCGAGTGCAGCGGTCGCAACATACGATAATTTGTGGCGCTGTCTTGCTTCTTCGCTGAGGCGGGTGGTAATCACCCCGACTGCCCGGATTCCACCCTCTGCGGCAGTTGCTCGAATTAACTGGTCAGCCATGAAAAACCTTTTCGTTTCAATCTAGAGACTTTCTTTGATTGTAACGATTTCTTATTAATAACGGGATGAAGCGGGGAGGAACTCTCCCCACTCCCCACCTAGAGATTGTCTAACTGCTTTTTGAGATCCTCTAACTCAGAATCGATCGCTGTATCTTTCGGGGCTTGCGTGGCCTGAGGGGCTGCCGTTCCAGGTAGCGATTGCTGCGCTGGCTGTGAACCTGCTAGCATTTGCTGCTTCATTGCTTCGAGTTCGAGGTCAACATCACCAGACTCAAGCGCCCGGAATTGCGCTTCAAGGTCGGCTCCAGCCAGTTCACCTGCGGCTTGCGATCGTGCTTCGAGTTGCAGCACCTTGTCTTCCATCCGCTCGAATGCTGCCATTGCGGTGCTGGTTCCCATGTTGTTAACCATCCCTTGCAGTTGCTCTTGAGCCTTGGCTGCGCTGGCGCGGGCTTTGAGCATATCTTTTTTGGTCTTGGCTTCTGAGATCTTGCCTTCGAGGGCGATGAGGCTGCGCTTGAGGGTATCAACCTGACTAGATTGGGTATCGAGTTGAGTTTTGAGCGCGGTCGCAGTTTCAGTATGAGTTTTTCTGCGGGTGAGGGCTTCGCGGGCAAGATTTTCGTCGCCTTTTTGCAGGGCGAGTTGTGCCCGTTGTTGCCAATTGTTCGATTCCGTTTGAGCTTGATTATATTGTTGCTGGGTGCGTTTTTGCGAGGCGATCGCCTGCGCGACGGCTTGACGAAGCTGCACCAAATCTTCCTGCATATCTTGGACAGCTTGCTCCAGAATCTTCTCTGGATCTTCTGCCTTGCTCACCATGTCATTCACGTTGGAGCGGACAACGCGGCTGATGCGGTCAAATAATCCCATAGTTCTTTCCTTCTGGCGTTTCTTAGAGTTGAAGTTGCCGTTGCTTTATACGTTAGCTCACACCGCTGATGTTGCAGCACTTGCGTAGGGTTTAGCTCACTTTCCCGTAAAGTAGGGTCGGAGCCTCGGCAGATATGCAAATCGGACAGCCTCCTTTAGTTTAAAAACTTCAGGCGAAAATCGGTAGATTTCGCAGAATTTTTTTGGAGTCGTCGATCGTATGTTTCCCGCTATTTTTCTTGACAAAGACGGAACGCTGATTCCGGATATTCCTTACAATGTGGAACCAAGTAAGATTCAGTTAGCTGAGTTTGCACGATCGGCGTTGAGGCTTTTGCGCGATCGTGGATTCAAATTGATTGTGGTCTCGAATCAATCGGGAGTAGCGCGAGGTTATTTTCCTGAGTCTGCCTTGATCGGCGTTGAGCAGCGATTACAGGAATTACTAAACCCGATTGAGTTAGATGGATTTTATTACTGTCCACATCATCCGCAGGGCACGATCGCCGAATATCGCCTTGAGTGTGAGTGTCGTAAACCCCGTGCTGGAATGTTGCTCAAGGCGGCACAGGAACATCAGATTGATTTAGCGCGATCGTGGATGATTGGCGATATTTTGAATGATGTGGAAGCCGGTCGAAGTGCGGGATGTCGGACGATTTTGATCGACAACGGCAATGAGACGGAGTGGATTCTGAATGAATCGCGAACTCCTCATTTTAAGGTTGCTAACTTAGCCGAAGCCGCAGAAGTGATTGTTCAATCAATCTAGTTTGCTCCGCATTTGTGCGTACTCCATGCGCTCAACTCGGCGGTTTAAATCTCTAAATTGTCGATTGATATCTCGCTCGCCGGGTGTGTTTGGTTGCGTCATTACTGAATTTCCGGCTGATTTTGCTAGATTAGCATTCCTTCATCTTGGGCAGAGAAGCTTTTATCATAAAAGAGTTCTGCTCAATGGTTTTATGAATATCGTCTGGCTTTTGTTGATGGTGTCGATCGTATTGGCACTGATCTATCTACTGAATCCGCGTCGGTATCAATCGGGCGATTCGGTTGCAACCGCTTATGATGAATGGACTCAAGACGGCATTCTAGAGTTCTACTGGGGAGAACATATCCACCTCGGTCATTACGGCTCTCCGCCTCGGTCTAAAAACTTTCTCACAGCAAAATCAGACTTTGTGCATGAAATGGTGCGCTGGGGTGGATTAGACAAGCTTCCCGCTGGGACAACCGTTTTAGATGTAGGCTGTGGAATTGGGGGAAGTAGCCGGATTTTGGCAAGGGACTATGCCTTTGATGTGACGGGAATTACGATCAGTCCTGGACAAGTCAAACGAGCACAGGAACTCACGCCATCGGAACTTTCGGCAAAATTCCAGCAAGATGATGCGATGAATTTATCGTTCCCGGATGCCAGCTTTGAGGTGGTGTGGTGCATTGAAGCAGGCCCACATATGCCAGATAAAGCGGTATTTGCAAAAGAACTCATGCGAGTGCTTAAACCCGGTGGAATTCTGGTAGTTGCGGACTGGAATCAGCGAGACGCGAGAAAGCAGCCGCTCGTTTTGTGGGAGCGTTGGGTGATGCGCCAACTGCTGGATCAGTGGGCACATCCAGAGTTTGCCAGTATTGAAGGATTTGCAGAACAATTAGAGGCGACACATTTGACGGATGGAGCGGTTCAGACGGCAGATTGGACAAGGGAAACGCTACCGTCTTGGCTAGATTCGATTTGGCAAGGAGTTGCACGTCCTCAAGGGTTAATCCGCTTCGGAGTTCCTGGCTTGATCAAGTCCCTGCGAGAAGTGCCAACCCTGCTATTGATGCGATTAGCGTTTGGGGCGGGATTGTGTCGCTTTGGTATGTTCCGCGCTGTGAGAAAGTGAGCGATCGTTACAGATAAGTATTCGCTGCGATGCTGTATCCGGGGTGCCCCCTAAATCCCCCAGAATGGGGGACTTTGAAGGTTAAAACACCGCTCAAATTTTGGGAGTTACCTCGGTTCAGAATTCTGCGGCTTCACTTCCTGAGCAAAATTCTCAAATCGCCGCATCAAATAGGCTACACCAAAATCCCCGTTTGGATGGTTCTTCAGCACTTCCGCTAACTCAAACACTTGAGTTGCTAACTCGACTCCTAAGCGATCGATCGTCGCCTGCTTCTCAATGGCGAGATGTTCGCGCTCTCTCGATAAAGTTTGCCACTCACTGGAGAACAACTGCTCGATCGCAAGGTGCAATCCCATTGTTTCGAGTGCGTCCCATTCACCACGATCGCACCAAATTCCCCCACAGCTTAAACAGCGTTCCACATAAAAGGGCGTTTTCATGCCGACTTTGACTCGCGCAAGATAGCTCCCGCACTCAGGACACAGCGCTGCCTTAGCATCAAGCGGCGACTGTACGAACTCCACATCTAATGTTTTGGGAATTAGATCTGCAACAGTTTTAGGATGGGGTCTTTCTGCCTGCCATGCCTTGTAATTCTCAGACGGAATCCAGGTTCCTTTACAGTCAGGACACTGTTTCACCGCTAATGCCTCGGTTAATGTGCCATCAATTAGCGTGATTTTTCTCTCTTTTGGGCACTGCATGGCGCAATCCTCAATCCGACGTTTCTTATTTAATCAGGCTCAGTCCCTAGAATCGCACTGCAATAGGTGGTCAAGAATTTAATGCGATCGCGAACCTGCCCAAGCCGCATTTCGACGGTTCCAGCCTGCCGCGCAGTCTGTAAAAACATTCCATCCATCCCAAGCAACCGCATTTGTTTATTGATTTCCACTAAGACAGAATGCGTTTGATAGTGCTCGGATTGAATCGGCTGAATCTCCTCCTGGAAAATCTGCTGGAGCGATCGTATCTTTTGATGAAGCGCAGGTCGATCCAGTTCGACCGTGTTGAGAGTTTGATCGAGTGCAACGATCGCGTTTTGGAATCGTTGAAAAACGCGGACTTGGTTCTCTGTTAACATGCTTGAACTTTAGTGAAAGAGCGGGGATCGCTGAAAAGCATAATTGGATGTAGAACGGTGTTTCAGTAGATGGTTGAAGCTCTCGGTATAAATTCGCTCGAAATTGTCCACATCGTGGGAAGTACGTATGCAAGACCCTGAGTTTTGCTTGAGTTGAGGACGATCGCAAAATTTCTCAACAATCCAAAATTTCCGCCAAGAAACGGATCACCATTCGATAGAATGAGCGTTACGATTGTTTTAACAAGCTTAAGATATACCCTCTATTTTCACTTGAATCGACCTGAGTGCGAGACGATTTCAAGGGCGCTATCTCTGTGAATTCTTTGTCTCGCCGTTTGTCGATTCTGAAGTTCAAATCTTAGTGTCTAGCCGTTAGGAAAGCTCCTTATGCTAGACTCATTTTCTATTCATTGATTCTTTTGTATAGCGCTATACATTAATCCAGGATTTGAATTTCCTCCACGATCTCTTTATTGTCTAGATCTGATTGTCTGAACCTGCACTCTAGTCACGCAAATCAGCATGAATGTAGCGGCATCCATCCCCACCATTGACTTTGCTTTACCCGATTGGTTGCGTGAGTGTTTCCTCAAACCCTCCGACGACAACCAACGCGATCAAGATTTGATCTGCCGTGCGTTTGAATTTGCTTATCAACTGCACGCAGGGCAGAAGCGTGCCTCCGGCGAACCGTACATCGCTCATCCTGTCGCGGTAGCAGGCATTTTAAGAGATCTCGGTGGGAGCGGCGTAATGATTGCCGCCGGATTTTTGCATGATGTCGTTGAAGATACGGATGTCACACCCGAAGAAATCGAAGAGCGGTTTGGGTCTGAAGTTCGATGTCTGGTCGATGGCGTGACCAAGCTTTCTAAATTTAACTTCTCTAGCAAGACCGAGCGACAGGCAGAAAACTTCCGCCGCATGTTTCTTGCGATGGCGCAGGACATTCGCGTGATCGTGGTGAAACTTGCCGATCGACTCCACAATATGCGAACGCTGGAGCATCTGCCATCCGAGAAGCAGCAGCGAATCTCGCTCGAAACCCGCGAAATTTTTGCGCCACTGGCGAACCGCTTGGGGATCGGTAATATCAAGTGGGAACTCGAAGACCTCGCATTCAAGTATCTCGAAACCGATGCTTATCGAGAAATTCAGAAATTAGTTTCAGAAAAACGGGGTGATCGCGAAGCCAGACTCAGCGAAGTTGCAGCGACATTCAAACGTCGTCTTGATCAAGTAGGAGTCCATTGCGTCGAAGTCAGCGGTAGACCCAAGCATCTTTACGGCATTTACCAAAAGATGCAGCGTCAGCAAAAAGACTATGAGCAAATTTACGATGTCGCGGCTGTCCGAATCATTGTAGAAAACAACGATGAATGTTATCGCGCTCTCGCAATCGTGCATGACACCTTCCGTCCGATCCCCGGACGCTTCAAAGACTACATCGGGTTACCTAAACCGAACCGTTATCAATCGCTGCATACGGTTGTGATTGGAGATTCTGGTCGTCCCTTAGAAGTCCAGATTCGGACGCTCGGAATGCACCATGTCGCAGAATACGGGATTGCAGCGCACTGGAAATACAAAGAATCCGGCGGCTCAACCTCGAAGCTCACTAGCGACGACGAGAAATTTACCTGGCTGCGTCAACTGCTTGACTGGCAAAACGATCTTAAAGACGCGCAAGAATACCTTGAAAGCATTAAAGACAACCTCTTCGATGGCGATGTGTATGTGTTCACGCCGAAAGGAGAAGTCGTTGCTCTCAGTCCGCGATCGACTCCGGTAGATTTTGCGTACCGGATTCATACCGAAGTTGGCAACCACTGTGCAGGCGCGAAAGTGAACGGTCGCATGGTTCAGCTCGATACGCAATTGAGAATGGGCGATATCGTCGAAATCATTACTCAAAAGAACGCCCGCCCCAGTTTGGACTGGCTGAATTTTGTCGTCACCACAGGTGCAAGAAACCGGATTCGACAAGCGTACAAGCGATCGCACCATGACGAGAACGTGCTGCGCGGTCGTGAAATGCTGGAGAAAGAACTCGGCAAAAACGGCTTTGAAGCGTTGATGAAATCCGCCCCGATGCTAACGGCGGCTGAACGCTGCAACTATCACAGCGTTGAAGATTTCGTGGCAGCCGTCGGATACGGCGAAATCACTTTGAATCTAGCCCTCAACCGCATTCGAGATGCCGTCAAAGCACAGCAATCGCTGTCTCACCCTCAACCTTCACCGTCGAGTTTGGCAAACGATGCGGCTCTCATTCCCTTGCTTCCTGCTGCACCGAGAGCCGTACCTGCACCAACGGCGAAATGCCCGATCGCGGGAGTCGAAGGCTTGTTGCATTACATGGCAGGCTGTTGTCATCCCTTGCCCGGAGAATCGATTATTGGAGTCATTACCCGCAGCAATCGCGGCATTTCAATTCATCGTCAAGGCTGTCCCAACGTCGATTCTGTTCCGGGCGATCGCTTAGTACCCCTGAGCTGGAATCCTACCCAACAGACCACTGGACGCGCTCAAACTTATCCGATCGACATCCAAATCGAAGTCATCGATCGTGTGGGAGTGCTCAAAGACATTCTTTCTCGCCTTACCGACAACAATATCAACGTCCGCAATGCCCAAGTCAAAACCTTTCCGGATCAAACGGCGGTGATTGACCTGGGCATTGATATTTGCGACCACGCTCAGCTAGAACGCACCTTTGCTCAGATTAAAAAGATGACAGACGTGCTGAATATGCGACGAGTCAGCCAGATCGATGACAACTAAGGTTTCAAGCCTTATAGAAATTTCACGCAATCTAGATATTTCTTAAAGAAGCTAGAAAACCCTGACAGATTCAAGCTTTTTTGTGATCGATTTTAATAATTCAATGCCATACTGATTGGACAGCTTTGTGATGCAAAAAATCACTCCTTAGATAGGTGCATCCGAACTTGTTCTACTCCTAGCACAGATTACTCGACCCCTTGCATGAATTATTCCTCCGATCGTTTCCCGTGGTGGGACTATCTCAATCAAGAACTATTTGACCGTGAGCGTCCGTTCGTTTGGAACTTAGAGAAGTTTTGGCATACCCATCGCGTTCAGAAGCTAGAGCGCTGTTGGGAGCGATCGGAAGTTTACCTTCTGGAGCATTGCTGGCGACAGGAAACCGACGAGAAAAACACCTAATTTATAGTTCTCAACTTGTATCAGAAGTCCGGTTCTTTTGCGAAATCGGACTTCTTTTGTGTTTATGGCTGTCTCCAGCGCTTCGCGAAGTCATCCAGAACCGATTGAGGAATCTGGCTTTGCAGCCATTTCAGGGCAGCATCTTGATGGGCTGCACCCCGGTAGGACTTCGCGACGTTGATGAGGTCGATCGGGGGTGGAGAGGCGGGAGTTGGAGTTGGAATCGGAGTCGGTACTGCGGTTTTACCTGCTAGTAGCGCTGCCCAGGTTGCCACTCCAACAATGCCATCTGCCACTAGATTTTTTGCTCTTTGAAACGCAGCGACTTGCGCCTTGGTTTTTGGTCCAAAATCCCCATCGGGCGTTCCGACATCGAATCCCTGCGCTTCCAACAAATTCTGCATTTCTTGCACGACATCTCCTTCTGAGCCTTGTCTAAGGGGAATGCGACCTTTTAACAGCTTTTGTAGTCCATCTAAATTGCCATTGAATTGGTTTAAATCGACATTGCCTACAATTCCGCGCAGTGTCCCGGATTCAGAATATTGATGGAATGTCCAGCGGCTCCAGGTGACAGGAACAAAGGGTGATCGGGTGCCGAAGTTCGCAATCCAAAGCGGGTAGGCTGCAAACTGTTTAGGATTTCTAAGTTTTTCTTCCCAATAACTTGGAAATGTATAGAGAATGGGTTTGCGTCCGGTTCTGGTTTCGATAATGTCAAGCCATTGCAGCGCTCGATCGATCACTGTTGCCGCGCTTAATCCGTCGTCGATTTCTAAATCAAGCACAGCAGGCAAATCGAATGCCTCGATCGATTGCACAGTTTGCAGGAAGTTATTCGCTTGAGTAGCAGGATCTCGACCGGGGCGGAAAAAATGGTATGCACCTCGGACAATGCCGACCGATCGCATTCCTGCCCAGTTGCGCGTAAATTTATCGTCTCGGCTGGTTGCGCCCTCGGTGGCTTTGGCAAATCCATAAAACACACCCTGGCTGGCGACGGTTGCCCAATCAATATCGCCCTGGTAGGTCGAGACATCTATCCCTAATAAAGCCATAATTCAAACCTCTAAACCTTGCTACTGGGTACATTCACGATTGAAGGATTTAATTCCCCAAGTTTGCCTGAGATTAGTTGAAGATGCGATTAAATTGATTTACAAATCGGCGTTGCCTAATGGAGAGATGAATTAAGGTGACTCTCAATGCAGTGCCCTGAATGCCAATCCACTCATATTCGCAAGAATGGAAAACGCAAAGGCAAGCAAAATCATATTTG
>JACJNW010000043.1 GCA_014695195.1 Cyanobacteria bacterium FACHB-DQ100
TGAGGACGATCGCTTACTCGGGCATATCATAATTAGCTGTGGAATTGTTCTATCTCCGCTAGGCTTCTTCTCCGAATGGGCGCAACGATTGATCTTCATTCTGATCCTGAGCGGAATTGCGCTAAGCAGTTGGGGACTGTCTTTCTTTCGTCGCTATCCGTTACCGATCGCCTTACTTGGACTTGGACTATTCCCCCAGCCGACTGCGGTTGCAAAAAACTTGTGGCAAGTGTTCACGCCCCCCAGAATGCTAGAAAACTTGATGGCATGGAGCGGAACTGAAGGACTCAACGCGATCGGTCATGCTGCCGTTCAGAACGGAACCTGGATCACGCTGGCAGGAAAAACGGTCGATGTGGATTGGGGCTGTAGTGGATTTGACATGGCAACGATTTTAGCGGTCGCTAGTTTTGTACTGGGATTGTTTCTTAAACAAAGTCCAATCAAAATCACACTGATGATCGCGATCGGAATTGTTTTAGCCTTTATCGCGAATGTACCACGGATTATGTTGTTAGCCATGTCCGAAGCTTACTGGGGAAAATCTGCGTTTGAATTTTGGCATGGTTCTTGGGGGGGGCAGATCTTTTCTGGAATTCTATTCACGATTTACTATTACATTGCAATGGCGATCGCGAAACGAAAACCAGCCAAATAGCCCTTATTTTAAGCACCAGAATCATGATGATGGTTAAATTAAATAATCCAACAATTTCTTGAATAAAATAATCTACTGAGTCCAAAGCAAACTGCAAATTTTCTGTAAGTTCTGTCTAATTGACCACCAGCGATTTGCTTTAGGATTCTCCTGATTCAAGATCAACAAGCCGTAAAATAAAACATAGAAGTTTATCGCTCAATCAATTCAATAATTCTCTCTTGGAAAGGGGCTTTGACGGTCTGTAGATCTCAGTCTCTTCAGCGTAACTTTTTCTCAACATCGTTGAAAGAAGCCGAATAACGGAGAAGGTGTGACAAAAATTCAGAAGCTTAAATTGCTCTGTTTGCTATCTCAGTTCGCTAACACAAGACAGTAATCCAAGCCCTACAGTAAGAGGAGACTTCAGGTTGCAAAAACTCAGAACAACGCTTAATTCACCCGCTTATCGTTTGATTACAACGATCGCGTATCAGAATTGGAGTTTACTCGCGATTAACCTAATCACGAATGTGCTCAGTGCTGTGCTAGAAGGAAGCACTCTAGGTGTCATCTACCTGGCTGTTTCTATCCTTTCTCAAGGACAACAGAGCCAACAACCCCAACTTCTAAAGCAATTGCTATCGGCTTTCCCTCTAACTCAATCTCAACAATTTCTCGCATTATTGGGATGTGCTGTTCTCTTGCAAATTCTACTCGCGCTCAGCGGCTACACCAATAAATTGAGTACAGCTTATCTATCAGCAAGAGCACAACCCCAAGTCACAGGACGAATTTTCGAGCAAATTATGTCCTTCAGCTTTGCGTGTGCAAGCCGCTACAAAGTGGGCGATCTAGTGATGTTTGTGAATGACGCAGCAACAACTGTGAATCGCCAGATTCAGACAGTGAATGAGCTGATTGTCAGCCTCACATTCTCCAGCGTTTATGCTTTGGTTCTGATTCAGCTATCTCCTGCTCTTGCCCTAGTCGCTGTACTATTAGCACTTGCAGTGATTGGAGTACAGCAACGATTACTTCCTCGACTGCGATCGGCTGCTTTTCGGCTCAACTCTGCTCAAGTGGAGTTGTCTAAGCATATGACAGAGGACATTCAAGCGCTTAGATTGCTGCATACGTTCGGCACTCAGCAACGTGCGATCGCAGAAACGTTCCAGTTGCTTCATAACGTGCAGACACAACTCCAGAAACGAGCCAAGGTCTTTTATCTGCCAGAGCCGATTTTCGATGTGCTACCTGTGATTTCATTGGCAGTTCTAGCTAGCCTTGCGATGACGATCAGCAGTACACCTGAAAGCATCTTACCCTTACTCCTTACCTTTTTGTTAGCCTTACAGCGATTAGCAATCCGCTTACGAGGAGTTGCTGGGGCCTTCACTCAATTTGCTGACAACAGCGCAAATCTTCAAAGACTCAGTACAATCTTAGACAGACGTGATAAGCAGTTCGTAGCAATGGAAGGCGAGAGGTTTGAGTCACTGCAAACTGACATTGACTTCAAGCAGGTTAGCCTTTCGTACACAAATGACGAAAATTTTGTGCTGCAAAATCTAAGCTTCACGATTCCTAAAAATCAAGTGACGGCACTGGTAGGACAATCGGGAGCGGGTAAATCGTCGATCGTCGATCTATTAATCGGACTCTACCAACCGAATTTGGGGAAAATTGTTGTAAATGGCAAGAGTCTGCATCACTACAACCAATCTAGTTGGCGACAACACATCGGCGTAGTTAGCCAGGATACATTCATCTTTAACAACAGCATTTTGGAGAACTTACGCTATGGAATGCTAGACGCAACCTTTGAAGAAGTGGTAGAAGTGGCTCAAGCGGCTCAGGCACATGAGTTTATTCTGAGTTTGCCGGATGGATACGAAACGGTCGTAGGTGAACGAGGCTATCGTTTATCTGGGGGACAGCGCCAACGGCTAGCACTGGCAAGGGCGCTACTTAAACAGCCTGAAATCCTCATTCTCGATGAAGCGACCAGTGCATTAGATAGCGAATCAGAGCGATTGATTCAGCGAGCATTAGCGAAGTTTCAGCAAAACCGGACTGTGATTGTGATTGCTCATCGGCTGTCTACAATCGTAGACGCAGATCAAATTCTCGTTCTAGAGCGGGGACAGCTAGTAGAAGTAGGAAACCATCGGACATTGATGAAGCAGCAGGGACGATATTCTCACTACTGGAACTTGCAAACTCAAGGGGTAGCGACCTAGTTTGCAGATCGGTTCAAAGTGTAAATTCGCATTGGCGATCACGGGTCATGCAGGCGCAAACAGCAACGGTGAGTTCCAAAAATACCTGACCCAAACAATAGTGATAGAAAGCATCGATGAAACCCAACTATGGGTTGAAGACCAGCAGGGGATCGTCTTGTGACCTACTAATTCGCAGTTAACCATTTGACTTACTCTTCCCAATGGCTCAATCATTCTCAGTACAGATTATGAATCACCAATCTGCTCACCGCTCGACTATTACTCCTGTTATAGACACAGCATCGCGACCATTATGGTCTGTAATGATCCCAACTTACAACTGCGCTCACTATCTCCGCGAAACGCTAGCGAGTGTTTTAGCGCAAGCCCCCAGCACTGACCTAATGCAGATTGCAGTGATTGATGATTGCTCTACTCAGGATGATCCTCATGCTATCGTAAAAGCCTTAGGCAAAGGGCGAGTCGAGTTTTACCAGCAACCCAAGAATGTTGGGCATATCAGGAACTTTGAAACTTGTATAGAGCGCTCCAGAGGAAAGTTGATTCACCTTTTACACGGAGATGACTTGGTGCGAGTGGACTTTTACCGCAAAATGCAAGCCGCTTTCGAGCAGCGTCCAGATGTCGGAGCTGCGTTTTGCCGCCATATCTTCATGGATAGCCGTGGGCACTGGCAAACTTTATCCAATCTAGAACAATCCGAAAGCGGCATCTTAGACCAGTGGTTAGAGCGAATCGCAACCCATCAGCGAATTCAAACGCCCTCGATCGTGGTGCGTCGAGACGTTTACGAGCATCTCGGTGGGTATGATCGTCGAATTCGCCACTGGGGCGAAGACTGGGAAATGTGGGTGAGGATTGCCGCGAATTACCCAGTTTGGTATGAGGTAGAACCCCTCGCTATCTACCGAATGCACGACTCCTCTTTGACCGGACGTTCCGTTCGCACAGGTGAAAACATTCAAGACTTTCGCCAAGCAATTCATATTGTCAAAGATTATCTACCTAAAGAGTCGGCAAATCAGCTCTTCCGAACTGCTTTAGTCCTAATTGCATTTTCTGCGTTACAAACTGCTGAGCAGTTCATTGATAAACAAGATATGACGGCGGCGATGAACCAGATTCGAGAAGCATTGCGGTGTTATTCCTCACCCAGAATGAGGATCGCTGCTTATAAAAGCATGATTCGGATATGGCAACGATCGCTTCGCTCTCGACTCGCAATGTAGTTTATGGTCACTAATTGAGTGTTATTTGGTAGTGTGTTGTGAAACCTGATTTAAGCATTATTATTTGTGCTCACAATCCTCGACGAGCCTACTTAGATAAGGTACTTGCAGCTTTATTGTCTCAGACGTTGCCTTTGGAACAATGGGAATTGCTACTGGTTGATAACCAGAGCGATAAAGTTCTATCTGAAGAGATTGATCTAAGTTGGCATCCTCTAGCGCGTCATGTTCGAGAAGACCAGTTAGGACTAACAGTGGCACGCTTGAGAGGAATTCAAGAAGCTCAGGCTGAAACGCTGGTGTTTGTCGATGATGACAATGTTCTTGATGCAGATTATCTAGAAGTTGCACTACACATCAGCAAAGATTATCCTTTTATCGGGTCCTGGGGTGGGCAAATTCGACCGGAGTTTGAGACACCGCCGCCAGACTGGACACGAGCTTACTGGGATTTGCTCGCATTGCGGCAGTTCGATCGCGATCGCTGGTCAAATGACTTCTACGGTAATCCAGCCTTACCCTGTGGTGCGGGTTTATGCGTTCGTGAGTGTGTGGCTCGAAAGTATGCTGGCGTGACTCGAAAAGAGTCTAAACGACTACAGTTAGGTCGAAAAGGAAGTTCGTTCTCTTCTTGTGAAGATTCGGATCTTGCTTTGACTGCCTGTGATATTGGTTTAGGAGCCGGAAGTTTTATTAATCTAAAACTGACGCATCTGCTACCTGCTCATCGGTTACAGGAAGATTACTTGTTGAAGCTTGTTGAAGGAATTGCTCGCTCTAGCACTATCCTTAGATTTTTAAGAGAAGGAACTTTACCAGCGCAAAAGTCGAGATCGGAAAAGTTGTTTGAAGCTTACCGACTCATGCGAATTTCCAAGCGAGATCTTCGGTTTCATCAAGCGAGAGCCAGAGGAATTGCCACTGCGCTTGAGCAGATTAGAACCTTAGAAACAACCCGCTAACTTTTCCTTTGGAGTCATTTTTCTATGCCATACGCCTTGCTTAAAGATCTGCCACCGCCGCCGCTTGGGAAGACTGGGTATCCTTGGACTGAAGAAACCCTAGGTTCAGATCAAATCAATCCTGCTGAAAATCACCCTCGAATTAGCATTATTACACCTAGCTACAACCAGGGGCAGTTTATTGAAGAGACGATTCGCTCTGTTTTGTTGCAGAACTATCCTAATTTGGAGTACATCATCGTTGATGGTGGCAGCACAGACAACACCGTAGAGATTATTCAGAAATATGAGACTCAATTAGCGTATTGGGTGAGTGAGCGAGATCGAGGTCAAACTCACGCTATTACAAAAGGGTTAAGAAGAAGCACCGGGGAGATTTGGTCTTATCTAAACAGTGACGATTTGCTGTGTCCTGGTAGTCTAGAAAAAGTTGCAGAAAGCTTCAGAAACCCGGATGTGAATTGGTTAGGAGGGGTTTCGGAGATTTTTGATGAAACGGATCTCAAAGGGTATGTCGAACCACAGCGCCCATTGAACCGCCGAGATTATCTCACGCCGTGGCAGCGCGAAATTCAGTACGTCTTTCCTTGTTCAAATGTCTGCTTTATGCGACGACATCTACTTGAGCAATGTGGGGATTTTGATGAAAGCTACGACTATGGAATGGATATCGAATACTATGTGCGAGTCGTTTTCCAAACCGGGATCGAGCCGCAATTGATCCCTGATATTCTAGGTCGTTGGCGATGGCATCCACAGAGCAAAACATTGAAGCAAGGAATTGCGTATGGATTTCGAGAAGATGAAGTGCGGATGGCGCTTCAATATCTTCAGTGTTTAGACGAGCGCGATCGCCAAACGATCAAGCGCGAGATTCAAGAGCAGCAGAAGTGGCTTGCCGTTCGCAAAGCTGGATTTTATCAAAACCAAGGCAAGTCTGAATTAGCCTGGAGAGAACTCACATCACAGGTTGGGCTATCCGCTGCATTATCTGGATTCCGTCCCTGGTATGGCACAGCCCGGCGATTACTTTTGGCATAGATTCAATCGCGCTCTCAGTGTTGTTATAGGTGAATAAAAATGTCGATTGGTGGTTTGGTTCTGCAACTTCAACAAAAGTATCAACACGGCTTACCTACGGCTTACTACCGAGATGTGGTTCGACACCGCATTTTGAGTACTCAGCCGATATCTGGAACAACAGATCTGACTTGCGAAATCCATGTTTTAACTTCTAACTCAGATTGGCTAAACTTAGTTTGGGCGCTCAAGTCTTTTTATCAGTATTCTCAGCGAAAATATGCACTTTGCATTCATGACGATGGGACATTAACTCTGGAGGAAATTTCGACTTTACAGCAACACTTTCCAGATGCTCGTCTCATTCGTCGCTTATCAGCAGATGAGAAAGCTTTGAAGTTATTAGAAAATCATCCCCGTTGTCTAGAGTTTCGCAAAACGAATCGTCTCTCACCTAAAGTCTTCGATTTCGCTGCGTACTTAGAAAGCGATCGCATGTTGCTGCTCGACAGTGATATTTTGTTTTACCGATCGCCGATCGAGCTACTTCAGCGCATTGAAGACTCAAATTATTCGCTTAACACCGTCAATGGTGACATCGCTAATGCCTACACGGTTGATTTCGAGATGGTGCAAGAGAAATGTGGATTTGAGATGATTCAGAGGTTTAACTCTGGCTTAGGTCTAATTCACCGAGCATCACTGAATCTGGACTGGATCGAAGACTTTTTGGGTCTGCCTAGTATCATCGGGCATTTTTGGCAGATTGAACAAACGCTTTATGCTTTGTGCAGTTCTCGATTTGGAGGAGAGCTTTTGCCCGATGCTTACAATGTTCGCTTAGATCAAGGTATCGCAAATTCTCCGAGCCGTCACTATGTCGGAGCAATTCGACACTTGATGTACAGCGAAGGAATAAAGCAACTTGTGTGTCAAGGATTTCTCAAGGAGCTAGGCGGATGACATTACAGGCTTCACCCCTGAACGTTTTAATGCTGCCTGACTATCGAGAAGGCAATCCCTATCAGCAGCTTTTAGCAGACGCGATCGAACAAAACGACTGCAAGGTTAACTTTTATGGTAACTATCGCCGTGTCTTACCGATCTTTCGTGCCATTCAAGACCAAGCACACCGCCCCGATCTGCTACATCTTCACTGGCTAGAAAAGTACCTTAGAGGCGATAATCTTGTTCTCAGAAGTGCTTATGCCGCTAAGCTGATTGTTGATCTTTTGTTGGTACGAGCCACGGGAACGCGTTTGGTTTGGTCAATTCACGACCAGATTGAACATGATACGAAGTTTCCGATGATCGATCGCTGGACGAGGCGCATTTTAATTGGTCTTGCCGATCGGTTAATTTTTCACAATCACGTTGCACTCAACCATTATCAACAGCAGTACGCTTTTGATGTCACGAAAGCAGAAGTCATTCCTCACGGACATTATCGCGGAGTGTATGGAGGTGCGATCAGCTCAGCCCAAGCAAGACAACTTCTCGATCTTTCTCAACATAGACGGATTTATCTCAACTTAGGAATGCTGAAGCCGTATAAAGGCATCGAACAATTGCTACAAGTTTGGCAGAAGCATCACGCTCAACTACAAGGCAGTACCTTACTGATTGCAGGACAACCATTCGATCCAGATTATGAGCAAGCCTTAGCGAAATTAGCGGCGAATACAAAAAATGTTGTGTTTTACCCGCATTTTGTTGAAAGCGATCGCATTCACTTGTACCTGAGCGCGGCAGATTGCGTGGTTCTACCTTACAAAAATATTTTGACTTCGGGTAGCGCAATTTTAGCACTGTCATTCACGAAGCCGATCATTGCTCCCCGTCTGGGCGGAATTCCTGAATTGGTCGATACAGCAGATGCACTACTCTACGATCCTAATGATCCTCAAGGATTAGCCTTGGCCATTCAAAAAAGTGTGGAAGCCGATCTAAGCACGTTGCAACAGCGAATCGAACAAGCGTGCGATCGCTTGGATTGGAGCAGCATTGGGGCTAAAACGGCTGAGGTCTATCGGTCATGTTTGTTAAGCAATGGTCTTCTTCAAGTTCAAAAAAGCTAAAGAGCACTGATTATCATGTGTGGTATTGCTGGTGTATTGTCTGATTCTCTCATTCGCTCAGAAGCGATGTTGTCTGTGTTAAATCTGCTGCATCATCGAGGGCCAGATGCCGCTGGACAGTGGGCAAATGACTGTCTTTGGATGGGGCATACCCGTTTGGCAATTTTGGATTTGAGTCCAGCCGGGCAACAACCGATGAGCTACCAAAATAATCGCTATTGCATCACGTTCAACGGAGAAATCTATAACTATCTAGAGTTACGCGCAGAATTGTTGGATGCTGGACACCGCTTTGTGAGCTATAGCGATACTGAGGTCTTATTAGCTGCTTATGCTCACTGGGGAACAGATTGCTTAGCGAAATTGCGGGGAATGTTTGCGTTTGCAATCTGGGATCAAGTCGAGAAAACGCTATTTCTAGCTCGAGATCGAGCCGGTGAAAAGCCAATTTACTACTGGGCTGACGCTCACACGTTTTACTTTGCCTCTGAACTTAAAGCGCTTCTTGCTCTGTTGCCAAACACGCCGGAGCTAGATCCGGTTGCGATCGATCTATTTCTGCATTACCAATATGTTCCAGAACCTCGCACTCCGCTGCAAGGGATTCTCAAACTTCCAGCGGCTCACTATCTCCTGCTTCACGCCGACGATTTGCAAGTTCAGCCGAAACGGTACTGGAATTTAGCGCAAATTCAACCAATCATGGGCAATCCTGCTCAACTCATTCGGGATGAATTAGAACAAGTTGTTGAGTTAACCTTACGCTCAGATGTTCCGGTTGGGGTGGCGTTAAGTGGTGGGCTCGATTCAGGTGCGATCGCAGCACTGGCAGCTCCTAAATATAAAGATGTGCTTCAGGCATTTAGTGTGGGCTATCCGGGTAGACCTGCGTGTGATGAACGAGATCAAGCAGAAGCCCTGGCAAAACAGTTAGGGTTACCGTTTAACGAGGTCGAACTCCATCCAGAAGCCTTGGTGGAATTCTTTCCCGATTTAGTACGATCGATGGACGACCCGATCGCAGATATTGCAGCCTATGGTCACTATTCTGTAATGGAGCTCGCAGCCGACCAAGGCATCAAAGTGATGTTAAGTGGTATTGGGGGTGATGAGTTGTTTTGGGGCTATGACTGGGTTGTGGCTGCTACACACTTAACTCAGCAAAAACAATCTACTGCTTCAGCTAGTTCTCATTCAATCTGGGAAAGTGCTGATTCTTTAACTTATCTGCCGCTGTATCGTCGGCTGATGAATAGCCCCAAAGTGCCTGCAATGTTACGATCGCTCCTGCGCCAGATGTTAGAGAACAATCAGATTGCTCGACACCATCCGAATCAGGGCGTATTCTATAACATTCGGGCTGAGTTTAGAGATGCTTGGCATCATCACTCAACCCTCTACACTGAGGAATTTTTGGCAAAACTTCCGCCACGCAATCCGTTTCAGCCGTTTACACTCGCTCATGAGCATTGGGATGATGTTCCTAACCAAGTGACTCAACTGGTATTCGATACTTGGCTTGTGTCAAATTGTTTGGCTTTGGGCGATCGCACCAGTATGGCTTCTTCTCTGGAAGTCCGTTTACCCTTACTCGATCACAAACTGATTGAATTAGTGGTGGGTTTGCGTAAGAACAAATCCGATCTCGGTTTAGGGCATAAGTTCTGGTTAAAACAAGCGGTTAGAGATGTTCTGCCTGCGGAAGTTATTGATCGACCCAAAAGAGGATTTGAGCCGCCCTACGTCGATTGGATTCGGTCTTTGCTCGATCGCTATGGCGATTGGGTGCTGGATGGATACTTAGTGAATCTTGGCTTTTTCGTTCGCCCGTGTATTCAGAAGCTATTTAACCAGTATCGGCAGAACCTAGCAATGGTTTATAAACTGATCGTGCTAGAAGTTTGGTATCGCTCGATCGTCGTTCAGGAAAGTGAGCAGATTAATTTTACACAAGAACTTAGTAACGTCTAGAGCAAAATACTTGTGCTTAAATTATCATTTTTTCGAGGTTCCCATATCTATGATATGAATCAGCTTTTCGATCTAAACTACTTTTCGGCCTGTAATGATTTGGCGTGAAGATTGTAAATGACCTGGAACTAGAATGAAATCACACTTATCACTCATTGTTTGTACCTTCAACAACTGCGACTTATTAAGAAGCTGCTTGAACTGCTTGCGAGATCAGTATCTTGATTCAAAGCATTCCTTTGAGGTTCTAGTTGTTGATAACAATTCAACTGATACTACCAAACAGGTTGTAACTAGTTTTATCCAAGATGGTTTAATCCCAAGCCTTAAATATATTTTTGAGCCTAAAACTGGTTTAACAAACGCGCGTCTAGCAGGCTTATCTCATTCAACAAGTGATTGGATTGCCTTCATTGATGATGATGTCCGAATCAAAGAAGACTGGGTGTCTTCGGTTCTTGCCTTTGTTCAAGACCATCCCAAATCAGGAGTGGTCAGCGGAAAAATTCACCCTGAATATCTCGGTACCCCATCAACTGCTGCGCTGAAATGCGAGGCAGCTTTATGCAGGGTGGATTATGGAACACAAGAAATTCACTTCAAACCTGAAAGTCCAGCAATTCGATTTGCGGGTGCAGCAATTGTTTTTCAAAAGCAAGCCCTACTTGAAATAGGTTGGCTTGAAAAGCAATATTTAACGGACAGAGTTGGTAAAGCTTTAAGCTCTGGAGGAGACACAGAAATTATTCTTAGAATCAAAAACAAAGGTTGGGAGATTTGGTACACTCCAACTCTTTATGCAGTGCATTTAATTCCATCAACTCGAACAACCATCGAATATCTGTGTCGTCTACATCGCGGAATAGCTTGTACTAGTGCTCAATTAGACGCAATTGGAATGGAAGGAAAAGTTCCTTTAAGACATCAGTTGAAAAACTTAGCGCTTGCATTAGCTTTTACAGCTAGACGAATCGGCGCATGGACATTTCATGACTTATTACTGCGCCGACATCTTGGTGACAAAAGACTTGTTCAAATTTTTGAGGGGATTGGCAGAGTAGAAAGCTGTATCAGCTTTTTTCTAAATCCGCTTGATGTCAAAGATCTATCATAGTTAAAGGAAACGAGTTCATGATTGCTAAAAGAGTTTCTAACTTCATTGAGAACTCCTCTGCTTTAGGCGTTCTCAATTCACTCAGTCTGGTTTGGAATTTCTCACTTCTTAGGAAGAAGTTGTGTCCAGTTCTATTTCCTGGCTGTTCCCAACCTTTATATCTGCGTCAGCCTAGCTCAGATTTAGTGCTACTCAAACAGTTCCTTCCTGTCTTTCATAATTGGAAGCCCAAACAGTCACAGGTTCAAGTTGTGATTGATGCAGGAGCAAATATTGGGTTGTTCACAATCATGATGGCGAATCGCCATCCACAGGCAAGAATTATCGCGATCGAGCCTGATCAGGAAAACTTTGAGCTTCTGGTGCAGAATTGCAAGCCTTACAAGAATGTTGAGGTAATCCAGGCAGCGCTTTGGTATAAGAAAGAGCCACTGATGATTTCAAATCCAGCGGCAGGACATTGGGAGAGACAGGTTCAAACTAAACAAGATCAGTCAGCGATGACAATTGATGCCGTGACTGTTTCAGATATTCTAAAAGACTTTGGGATTGAAAAAATTGATGTCTTTAAAATTGACATTGAAGGTGCAGAAGGCCCCCTTTTCCAGCACAGCGATCTATCATGGCTCTCACAAGTTCAAGAAATGTTGGCTGAGTTGCATACCCTACCTGATATGGACGTTCAACAAGTCTTCTTTGATGCCTTGAGTCCTTACTCCTATTCTCAAGAAGAACTTGGGGAGTATGTTTGGCTATCTT